>NZ_JBIVTO010000001.1:0-247842 GCF_044756805.1 Paeniglutamicibacter sp. NPDC091659 | reverse complement strand
CCGCCCCCCACTGTGGGGCCCGCGCCCCCGCCCCCCCCCCCCCCCCCGCGGGGGGGGGGGGGCCCCCCCCCCCCCCCCCCCCCCCCCCCCCCCACTTCTGGAGTCCGGACTGATTACCGAAGTTACGAGGTGCAGGCTTCATTGGAACAGCCCGCATCCCGCGGCGACCAGTGGGCTTCGCCCTCGCCGCGGTCCTCCCAGACAATATGCCGATGCTGACCGCAGCGTTCGCAGGCAGGGGCCAGATACGTGGCCTTCTCGGCATCCGTGTACATCTTGTACTCGCCCATGGCGTTCTCCTTAGGGTTCCCCGACGGCGGTAGCAACACTCTACGCCGTGACATCGGGCCAACTCTAGGGCTCCTATCCAATGCGTGTGCTTTGCCCTGCCCAAGCACAACAACGGTTGCCACCGCCGGAACCCTGGCGAACCGACTACGCGGTGACTCGGGAGCTTTCCCTGACCACTTCAATCCAGCGGTTCGTGACCAACGACCATCGACTCTTCAGGCTTGGCTCGATGCTGTCGAACCGGTCAATGATCTCCGTTTGCGGATCGATCTTCAGCTCGGCAAGGCGATCAACGCTTTCATCGCACCATTGGCGCGCGGTGCGGGCCACCGCCTCCATGTGGAACTGCACGCCCCAGGCATTCGGGCCGACCTTGAAGGCCTGGTTTGCGCAACCCTCGCTTGAACACAACGTCACGGATCCGGCAGGAAGGGCAACAACTTCGAGCCAGTGCCACTGGAGCGCGACCGGATTTTCGTCGAGCCCGCCAAGAAGTTCATCCTTGCGGCCTGCCTCGGTCAGCTTCATGTCAACCAACCCGATTTCCGGGCCGGCCACCATCGTTTCAACATTTCCGCCCGCGACATGTGCCAGCATCTGGGCGCCGAGGCATATTCCGAGGTACGGCATCCGGGTATCCAGTGCATCCGCAATCAATGCGCGCACGCCGGGCAACCAGGGAGCCACGTCGTCTTCCATGGGACCCGGGGATCCCCCGAGCACGATCAGCCCGTCGAAACCCTCAACGGAGTCCGGAACCTGGACTCCGATTTCTGGGCCGACCACGGTGTAGCCGATATTTGCGGCATCCAGCTGCTCGCCCACCAGCGCGGCGTCGGCCGTTCGCTCGTGTTCAACGACCAGAATTCGCAACCTGGCATTTTCATCTTGATTCAGTGCCACTTTTTAGAGCCTTCCTGCCGCAACGATCTTCTGCAGGAACTCTTGGGTCCGTTCTTCCTGCGGGTTGCCGAAGATCTGCTCCGGCTCACCGATTTCCAACACACGCCCTTCGTGAAGGAACGCAACGCGATTCGAGACCTCGCGCGCGAAGGACATTTCATGGGTGGCCATGAGAATCGTCAGGCCTTCCTGTGCCAGCTCACGCACGATGTTCAGGACCTCGGCCACCAGCTCCGGGTCGAGCGCGGAGGTGATCTCGTCAAGCAACAGAACCTCGGGGTTCATGGCCAGCGCACGCACGATCGCCACGCGCTGCTGCTGTCCGCCCGAGAGCTGGTCGGGGAACGCCGCGGCCTTGTGCTCAAGACCAACCCTCGTCAGCAGAGCCATCGCGCGTTCTTCGGCTTCGGCCTTTGAAATCCCCAAGACCTTTACCGGCGACAACGTGACGTTCTGGAGAACCGTCATGTGGGGGAAGAGGTTGAAGCTCTGGAAGACAATCCCGACCTTCTGCCTCAGCTCATTGACGTTGACACCTTCGCCGGAAACGACGTCGTCTTCCAGACGGATATCACCGCCGTTGATCGACTCCAGAGCGTTGACGGTGCGCAGCAGTGTCGACTTGCCGCAACCGGAGGCGCCAATCAGGCAAACAACTTCGTGCTTTTCAACGTGCAGGTTGATGCCGCGCAGGACGGTGTTTGATCCATAGGACTTGATCACGTTGTTCAATTCAAGAAATGACATGTTTAGCCTTGTAGCCTTTGCTTCTTCTCGTCGTGTTCCAGCAGCCGGTCAACGAATCTGGTCTGCGGAATCGTGATCAGGATGAACAAGAGGGCCACGACGGTGACGGAAGAGAGATTGAAGTAGTTGCTCGCGTACGTCTTGGCCTGGGTAAACGCATCAACGGTTCCGATGATGGTCACCAATGCAGTGTCCTTCTGAAGACCAATGAAGTCGTTGAGAAGGGGCGGCGAAACACGGCGGAACGCCTGGGGAACCACCACGTAACGCATCGTCTTGCCGTAACTGAGACCCAGCGAGCGCGCAGCCGAGACCTGGGACCAGTGGATGCTGGAGATTCCGGCCCGGTACACCTCTGCAACGTAGGCGCTGTAGGTCAGGGTCAGGGCGAAGATGGCCGCCCACATGGGGCTCATCTCGCTGAGGACCGGAACGTTTGCCAGCGGCAGGCCGAAGCCCACCAGGTAGATCACGATGATCGAGGGAACCGCGCGGAAGATGTCCACGTAGGTCGTTGCCAGCCAGCGGATCGGCCGGCCTGCCGCGCCCGGTGCCATGCGTGCAATCGCAATGACCAAACCGAACACCAGCACGAACAGCTCCGCCGTGACGGCAATGATGATGTTGTTGGCAAAGGCCTTCGACACGTCCCCCAGACTCTTGGCCATGAAGGAAACGTCGAAGAACGTGGTCTGCACCGCGTGGTTGTTTGCCAGCAGGAAGAGCACGAACACCGACAAGATGCTGATCGGCAGCGACGAGCCCAGCGTGACCCAGCCGGAGTTCGCTCCGCGGAAGCGCAGGCGCCGGCTTTCGACGGTGTTGCCTGCATTGAGTGCTTCGTCGCCGGCCCGGGCGGCGTTGAATCCCTTGATAAGCGGGACTGCCGTGCCCAGCGACAGGAGCACGAGCAGCACGGCCACGCTTCCCAGCACGATTTTCCATACGCCGGGGTTGGCGGCAACGACGAGCAATGTGCCGGTGTAGATGGTCAGGCTAAGCGTCAGGGCAAAGACAATCGTGGCGGCCAGGAGCACGGTTTTGGTTGCATCCGGGTATTCGCCGGTGTTTGGCTTCCCGCTGATGGGCGTAGAAGTCTTGGTGGTGAGAAGATCTGCCATTAGAAGTTCCAAACCGGAATCGTTGTCGGGTCAATTCCGTAGGCGTCGGTCAGGTAAGCCGAGCTGAGCTTGTCCAGGGTGCCGTCCTTTTTCATCTCGTCAAGCATCGCGTTGACGACCTTGACGTTGGCGGAGCCCTTGGGCATCATGACCCCGTAGGATTCATTGGTCGGAATCTGGCCGACAACCTCAACCGCGCCATTCGACTTTGCCGCAGCCCCGAGGACGATGCTCAGGTCCTGGATTCCGGCATCGATGCGGCCCGCCGCCACGGCTGCCTGCTGCTCCGGGTCGCCCGGGAACACCGACGGATCCTTTGCGGGCTTGATGGTCTTGGCAACCAGCATCTGGCCAACGGTGCCCTGCTTGACCCCGAGGTGCGAATTAGCGAGGTCGCCCTGGGCAAGAGTCGCTCCCTTCTTGACCATCACGCCCGCCGTCGATTCGTAGTACGGCTTCGAGAAGTCCATCACGCTCTTGCGCTCGGGGGTGATGGTGATTTGGTTGAGGGTCAGGTCAAACGAACCCGACTTGCCGGCGACCAGTCCGTCGAAGGAAGAATTCTGCAGGTCCAGCCCCTTGGCGCCGCCGCGGTGGGCAATGTTGGCCAGCAGGCAGTAGTCGAATCCACTCTTGATGCTCTCGACGGTGTCGCCGTTGTACCAACCCGGAGACGGGAGATCGGCCTTGACCGTTACGACCCCGTCCGTAATGAGTTCCAGTGGGTGGCTGCCGGCTTCACCCGTGATCACGCAGTCCCCAAATGGAGCGGAATCGGCCTTCGCGGCCGGGGATTCGTTTCCACCCGAACCGCAGGCGGTCAATCCCAGGGCCAGAGTGATTACACCGGCGGTTGCGACAAAGCGAGTGTGGCGCATGTGGATCCTTTCAACATTACCTAAATCGATTTAGGCGGCTAGGATGGAATTCTACGAGACACCACTAGGATTGTGTCAAGTACGTCACACCAGGGAGAGACATCGAGCACATGCCGGATCTAGGAAACTCACTCACTCGGACCAAGGCAGTTCGCATCAAGGACGTGGCTTCGGCGGCGGGAGTTTCGCCGGCGACGGTATCCCTCGTTTACAACAACAAGGGCGAAGTCGCTCCGGAAACACGCCGAAAGGTCCTGGAGACAGGTCGTCACCTGGGCTATCGGGCCAACCCGCTAGGTCGGGCACTCCGCACAGGTCAAAGCCGGATTCTTGGGGTGCTCGTCAGCTATCGGGACTCCCCCGTATGGCAGGAAACCTACCTCCCGTACTACCGCGAGATCATCGCCGATGCGGCCATCGAAGCCATGGAACACGGCTACTCGGTGGCCGCCGCAGCGCCGGGGAGCCGGAACCTCGAAGGAGCATTGGCGAACCTCGACGGAGTGATCGTTGTGGACCCGATTCAAGACGACGTCATTGTCGAATATTGCGCCGCGCGCGGCATTCCAC
Source organism: Paeniglutamicibacter sp. NPDC091659 (assembly GCF_044756805.1). Taxonomy (NCBI): domain Bacteria; kingdom Bacillati; phylum Actinomycetota; class Actinomycetes; order Micrococcales; family Micrococcaceae; genus Paeniglutamicibacter; species Paeniglutamicibacter sp. NPDC091659. The sequence goes on along the minus strand of NZ_JBIVTO010000001.1, from coordinate 243,332 downwards.
TCGTCGCAGATGGCGGGTTTGTCGGCGAAAAGCGCGGTGAAAAACAAATCGCGATCCGCGGCAACGTCGAGGTCTACCTTCGGGAGATTCTCGACGAGACGGCACGCCAATTTCACGCACACGCCGGCAAAAAACTCACGGATATCCGTTTGTTTACAGGCTCCGTCATCGACCGATACACGGCTGATACCGGAAAGGTTTTCACCGAATGGTGCGAAGAAAACCAGATCCTGCCGCGATCCACTGCGGTAAACCCCGGGGATGACGTAAACGACGTGGCTCGGCGCATCCTTGCGGAAAACAAGCCAGAGGCGGTCTATTGCCTCAATGAAAGCTACTCAACCGCGGTCATTGACGCGGCCTCGGCGCTAGGCCTGAGGATTCCCGAAGACGTGGTCCTGTCTTCGGCCGCCACCTCAACACAGGCCAAGCAAGATCCTCGCGTGAATTACATAGAGTCCACGGATGAGGTCAGCCCCGGAAAACTCGCAGTCAAGACGCTCGTCAGCTTCCTGGAAACCGGGACGGCGCAGGATTCGACAACCGAATACCGGTTGCGCCCCGCCCTCCGGGCAACGGTGCCGGAATGACACCGCAAAAGGTCCGGCGTCCCGTCCGCTGAGTTGCCCCACGCCGAATCGCAGTTCCACACCCGCCGCAGGTAAACCGCCGGCTCGGCGATGCCTAGGGCGCCGGGTGGTGGCGCTTGAACTTGCGGTAGTGGTTCATGGTGCTGACCAGGATGTAGTACCAGCGGCGAGGGTCGGTTTCCTTGCGGTAGAACAGCGGGTGGCTGTAGGCCTTCGAGGAAATGAGCTTCTCCACCTTCTGCTTCATGTCCCCGGGGACATAACGGCGCAGCAAGCGCAGGGGCAGGATCGTATAGAGGTGCTCGTCCTGGAATTGCGTGAATTCCGGTTCCGCGGGCAGGGTTCCCTCGAGGAATTCCTGCACGTAGAAACGTGAGACGTTTGCCCCGGCCGCGGAGATGTAGAAGTGGTTGCGTCCCAGCCGCGGGTTCAGCTCGAAGAACTTGTAGCTGCCGTCGCGCGGATCCAGCTTCATGTCGAACATGGAGAACCCGGTCCAGCCCAGTTCATTGAGCATCCTGGTTCCGGCCTCGATGGCCACATCATTCGGCTGTGCCACGATGGCCGCGGAATTCCCCAGGGCGCCCGGCGCGTGCTCCTCGACAATGACGCGCCCGCAGGAAGCAAAGCGCACCTTGCCGCTTTGGTCGCTGAAGAACGTGGCGATGTGCATGCCGCTGTCCCCGCCGGGGATCAGGTCCTGGATGACAAGCGTTCCCTCGTATCCGGCAGCCGTGGCCTTTGAGACCAGGTCCTTCAGCTCGGCTTCCGTCGCGACGGTGTGGACCTTCTTCTTGCCGGAGAACTCAAGTTTTCCCCAGGCAACCCCGTCGGAGGGCTTGACGACGGCGGGCAGCGGAATCTTTTCCTCGGCCAGCCGGGCGGGCAGAGCTTCGATGTCGGCGTGGTCCGCGCAGTCGTGGACCACGGTACCCGGGAAGGGAATGTCCAGGCTACGGCAGAGTTCGTAGAACGCGTCCTTTTCCGTGGCGCGGTCCAGCTGGTCTTCGCCGACGTACGGGACGGTGAACCAGACGCGCAGGCGCTCCGCGTTGCGGGCGATGAAGCGGATGTGCTGGTCGGCTCCACCCAAAAGCAGCAGCGGGCGGGGACCGCCGGCGCCGGCTGCCAGTTCGCGTCCGAGTGAAATCACGAAGTCCAGGAATGCTGTCTCGTTGTCCTGCTCGGCAAAGGGGCGCGCGTCTAGGATTCGGGAGTGGTCCACGATTCCCGTCATCACGGACGGGACGACCGCGGAAATGGCCCCGTACTCCTGGTGGAACTCTCGAGCCAATGAGTACGAGCCGATGTCGCCCCCCAGGATGACGGGGACAAAGGACTGCTCGGAGGGAATACGCATGAACCAAAGCTATCAACCATTCACTCATCGCATACCCCGGGTGGGTACTTGACAGGATACCCCCAAGGGGTATTATTGCGAGTATGGAAAACGTTGCAGCCCCCGTCGATGAACATGTAAACCACGCCTACACCACCAACAAGGAGACCCTTCTGAAGCGACTCAGTCGCATCGAGGGCCAGGTGCGCGGTGTCAGTCGCATGGTTGACGAGGAAAAATACTGCATCGACATCCTCACCCAGATTTCGGCCATCAACGCCGCCCTGCACAAGGTCAGCCTCGGCCTGGTGGAAGACCACGTTTCCCACTGTGTGGTCAACGCCGCAGCCCAGTCGATCGAAACCGGCGACCAGAGCATCGTGGCGGACAAGGTCGCAGAGGTCACCACCGCCATCGGCCGCCTGCTGCGCTAAGCGCGGGCAGGCACACATTCCAACACCCCTCACCCCCCAGGAGAACAAATGAGCAACGAATCAAGCTGCGGTTGCGGCGGTTGCGGCTGCGGAAACAGCTCGAACGACGGCCTCACCATCACTGCACGACCCACCGAGGACGCCATGAGCCAAAACATCACCTTGAAGATCGACGGCATGACCTGCGGCCACTGCGTCGCCTCCGTCACCGAGGAACTCAATGAAGTCCCGGGTGTCAGCAACGTCGAGGTCTTCCTTTCAGCAGGTGGGACATCCACCGCCACCATCACCACCAGCGCACCCGTCGAGAACTCGGTTCTCGAAGCAGCAGTCACGGAGGCCGGCTACACGCTCGTCTCCGCGAGCGCCTAAACCCCTCACCTGCGGCCGGAGGCCGGACCACGCGTCCGGCCCGCCGCAAGGTTCGAGAGAAGCAAAGGAATCATGAGCAACGACATCTCGTTCCCCGCCAACCAACGCATCGTCGAGCTGGACATCCAGGGCATGACCTGCGCATCGTGTGTCGGCCGGGTCGAACGCAAGCTAGGCAAGATCGAGGGCGTCGAAGCCCTGGTGAACCTGCCGCTGGAATCGGCGCGGATCACGGTCCCCGAGAACGTCAGCGACGAGCAACTCATCGCCACGGTCCAGTCGGCCGGCTACCAGGCCAGCCTCAAGGTCGACCAGTACGCCGCCGCACCCGCGGACGCTGCCGCGCACGCCCACACCGCGGCGGAACCAACCTCCGACTCCCCCGCCGCCAATGAAGCGCACACGATGCCGGGCATGAACCACGCGGCCGACCCGTCCCGAAGCGACCTGAAGAAGCGCCTGGTGGTCGGCGCGATCCTCACGGTGCCGCTGTTCATCATCTCTATGGTTCCCGCCGCGCAATTCCCGCACTGGGGCTGGGTTGCATTGGCACTGGCCACGCCCGTGGTGTTCTGGTCCGCGTGGCCGTTCCACCGCGCCGCGGCCATCAACGCCCGCCACTTCGCCTCCACCATGGACACCTTGGTGTCGATCGGCGTCCTGGCTGCGTACCTCTTCTCCCTCTGGCAGCTGGTCGCGGACCCGAACATCACGGCCCACGTGGGCATGTCGATGAGCGAACACGCACTCTACTTCGAGACCGCGGGCGTCGTGGCGACGTTCCTGCTGCTCGGCCGATACCTCGAGGCGCGCGCCAAGGCCCGGGCCGGCGATGCGTTGAAGACCCTGCTGGATCTGGGCGCCAAGGAAGCCACGGTGCTGCGCGACGGCGTCGAAACCAAGATCGCGGCCTCCGAGCTGGTTCCGGGCGACGAGTTCGTGGTCCGCCCGGGCGAGAAGATCGCCACCGACGGCTATGTGGTCACAGGCCACTCCGCCATCGACACGGCTCTGGTCACCGGCGAATCCGTGCCCGTCGAGGTGGGCCCGGACGACACCGTCACCGGCGCCACCATCAACACCTCCGGCCGCCTGTTGGTTCGCGCCACCCGCGTCGGCAAGGACACCACGCTGGCCCAGATGGGCCGCCTGGTTTCCGAGGCGCAGACCGGCAAGGCGCCCATCGCCCGGTTGGCCGACCGCATCTCGGCGGTCTTCGTGCCGATCGTGCTGGCAATCGCCGTGCTCACCTTCGTTCTGTGGCTGGTGTTCACCGGGGACCTGGACTCGGCCTTCGCCGCGGCCGTCGCGGTGCTGGTCATCGCCTGCCCGTGTGCACTGGGCCTTGCAACGCCCATCGGCCTGCTGGTCGGCACGGGCCGCGGCGCCCAGCTGGGCATCCTGATCCGCGGACCGCAGGTCCTCGAGGACACCCGCAAGATCGACACGGTGCTGCTGGACAAAACCGGCACCATCACCGAGGGCAACCTCGCCGTCGCCTCGGCCACCCCGGCGCACCCGTTTGACGAGGCCGAACTGCTGGCCCTGGCCGGCGCGGGCGAGTCAGGCTCCGAACACCCGATCGCCCACGCCATCGTCGCGGCCGCAAAGTCCGCCGCCCCGCTGGCCGAGGCCACGGCCTTCAGCTCCGCCCCGGGCGGCGGCGTCCGCGCCGTCGTCGGCAGCCGCACTGTCGTCGCGGGACGGGAAAGCTGGCTCAAGGAGAACGGGATCGAGCTGACAGACGAACACCGCGCCAGCCTGGCCGCGGCACAGCGGACCGGCGCCACCTCCATCATGGTCGGCGTCGACGGATCCTTCGCCGGCCTGGTCAACCTGACCGACACCGTCAAGGCATCCTCCGCCGCGGCGATCGCAAGGCTGAAGGAACTGGGCCTGCGCCCGGTCCTGCTCACCGGCGACAACAAGGCGGTGGCCACGCAGGTCGCAGCCGAGGTTGGCATCGCCCCGGAGGATGTCTTTGCCGATGTCTTCCCCGACGGCAAGGCACAGGCCGTGCGCGAGTTGCAGGCGCGCGGACGGGTGGTTGCCATGGTGGGCGACGGCGTGAACGACGCCCCGGCTCTGGCGCAGGCTGACCTGGGCATCGCGATGGGATCGGGCACGGATGTCGCCATCGAGGCGGCGGACCTGACCATCATGGGCAACGACCTGAACCAGGTGGCACAGTCCATCGAGCTTTCCCGCAAGACGCTGGGCACCATCAAGATGAACCTGTTCTGGGCCTTCGCCTATAACACCGCGGGCATCCCGATCGCCGCACTGGGCTTCCTGAACCCGATGATCGCCGGCGCCGCGATGGCCGCCAGTTCGGTGCTGGTTGTTGCCAACTCGCTGCGCCTGCGCAGCTTCGGAAAACGCAGATAGCCTCCACTGCTGCCCACGGACAAAGTTCCGGTGTTCCCTTTCGGGAACACCGGAACTTTGTCGTTTTGCGGGCTTTGTGCGTTGTCCCTGGACGACGGCCTGCCGCAGGCTCCCGCGTCGCGAGATAGACCCCTCAGCAAAACCACTCCCGGCCGCCGAACGGTTTTCATTGTGCCCGGAGTCACATGCGTCTAGAGTCGGTTGTGAACAAAGTGTTTAGTGACGCGTAACGGAATGCTTGATTCCGGGAAACGGATTTTGCATTGATGGAAACGGAAGCCGTGGAAACCCTCGGGGCCCGCGTTCGTGCCGCACGCGAACTACGCGGACTCACCCTGCGCCGGCTGGCCAGCATGACCGGGCTAAGTTCCGGATTCATCAGCCAGCTGGAAAACGACAGGTCCAACGCGAGCGTCGCCAGCCTCAGGAGCCTCGCCTCGGCGCTGGGCGTGAGTGCAGCTGAACTCATCGAAGGACGCATCAAGGATTCCCAGGGCGTGCTACGCAAGGACCAGCGACCCAGGATCCACATGGCCGACGGACTGACAAAGTTCAGCCTGACCCGGGCCCCCTTGCGCAATCTGGAAATCTACTCGGGCTACCTCGAACCCGGCGGCAGCACCGGGGACGAGCATTACAGCCACGGAAACGCCCAGGAGTTCGTGATGTGCATCAACGGCAGGATCGAACTGTTCGTCGGGGACGAAAAACACGTCCTCGACGCCGGGGACAGCATCGAATACCTGACCTCCAGCGAACACGGACTGCGCAACATCGGCGACGACACCGCCGAAGTCCTCTGGGTCATTTCCCCGCCCACCAACTGACACAACCCGCCGATATCCACCTCGAAGAACCAGCAGGAGCAATCTCATGACAGTGAACGGCAACGTTTCGTTCTGGTACGCAGCCGACGGCCTCCCCGGCCAGAGAACACCCCTGACCGGGGACACCACCGCCGACGTGGCAATCGTCGGCGCCGGCTACACCGGGTTGTGGACCGCGTACTACCTGAAGAAGGCCGACCCGTCGCTGGACATCGTGGTCCTCGAAAGCCGCTTCGCCGGATTCGGCGCCTCCGGGCGCAACGGCGGCTGGCTGACCAACTCGATCACCGGCGGCCGCGGCCAGTACGTCAATAGCCACGGCCGCAAGACCGTCGGCCGCTTCCAGGAGCTGCTGAACGAAACAGTCGACGAGGTCATCTCCGCGGCTGGGGCCGAGGGCATCGACGCCCACTTCCACAAGGGCGGGGAGCTGAACGTCGCCCGCAACGAGGCCCAGCTGGCCCGGCTCAAGGCCTATGCCGAGTCCGAGGAGGCCTGGCCGGAGGCCGGCGCCCGGCTCCTTGACGCACGGGAAACCGGGGAACGGGTCAATATCGCCAATGCGCTGGGGTCCATCCACCAGCCACACGCGGCACGCATCCATCCGGCCAAGCTGGTTCGCGGCCTGGCCGAGGTCTGCGAACGCATGGGCGTGCGGATCTACGAGGGCACCGCAGTCACCGAGATCCTGCCGCGCAAGGCCGTCACCGCGTACGGCACCGTCGAGGCGGCGTACATCATGCGCGCCACCGAGGGCTTCACCGCAAACCTCAAGGGATCGCACCGCGAATGGCTGCCGATGAACTCCTCGATGATCGCCACCGCACCCTTGCCGGACTCCGTCTGGGATGAAATCGGGTGGAACGACCGCGACACCGTCGGGGACATGGCCCACGCCTACATGTACGCGCAGCGCACCGAGGACGGACGCATCGCCCTGGGCGGGCGCGGGGTGCCCTACCGCTACGGGTCCAAGACCGACACCGACGGGGCCACCCAGCCCGGCACCATCAAGCTGCTCACCGACATCCTGCACGACATGTTCCCGGCAACCCGGGGCGCAGCGATCGACCACGCATGGGCCGGAGTGCTGGGCGTGCCCCGCGACTGGAAGGCAACCGTCGGGCTGGACAAGGAAACGGGCATCGGTTGGGCGGGCGGCTACGTCGGCACCGGCGTCACCGCCACCAACCTTGCGGGTCGCACGCTCCGGGACCTGATCCTTGATCCGGGCAGCGAACTGACGCAGATGCCGTGGGTGAACCGCAAGGTGAGGCGCTGGGAGGTCGAACCCGCCCGCTGGATCGCCGTCCAGTCTCTCTACAAGGCCTACGGCATTGCAGACCAGGCGGAGAAGACCGGGCGTTCGGCAACCTCGAAGATCGCCCGCATCGCGGATCTCGTCTCCGGCCGGGCCTGAACGGCACCGGAACACTCCCACCGAAAACAACTACCGACAAAGGAACCCGCAAGACATGGCTGCAAAGTTGATCCATCTCCCCGCCGCCGGCACCGCCGAACTCGGTGCGTTCGCGCCCAAGGCCACTGCACTCACCGAGGGCCTGCAGGAGGCCTCGCGGGAAATCTGGTCCGCCGATTCCCTGGAGGTCGGGGTGTGGGAGGCGACGCCCGGCACGTTCACCGCCTTCCGCGACGAATACCACGAGGTCTGCCAGATCCTCAGCGGGTCCGTGACAATCACCTCGGAGGGAGGCTGCGGGGTATTGGTCGGCGCCGGTGACACAGTGGTGATGCCCGCGGGCTGGAAGGGGCTCTGGGAGATCCACGAAACCGTCCGCAAGACCTACGTGATCCTCTCCGGCGTCGACAACGCGCTGTAGCGGAACCACGCGGATGCATGCATCGGCCAGGGCCGCGTCGCAACGGCGTGGCCCTGGCCGACGTGTGCGGCGCCGGTCCTGCACCGCTTGGCTGCCTGCCTTACAGGCTGCGCATTTCATCGGCGCGCACTAGCAGCACGCCCCCGATGATCAACGCCCCGCCCAGCAGCTGGATGCCGGCCGGAAGCTGCCCGAGCAGCAGCCAGGCCCACACCACGGCAAAGAGGACTTCCGTCAGCGAAATGAACGAGGCAAGCTTCGACCCCAAGGCCCGGGCAGCCATGATGCCCGTGACGTAGGAAATGACGGTGGAGAAGAGAATCAGCCCGCCCAGGGCAACCCACCATTGCGTTTCCCAGTTGGCAAGCTTCACAGGCGTGAACGCAATGTGCATCTCCAGGAGCCCGATCGCTGCCAGCAGGGCCATGGTCGTCGCGCCCACGAAGAGTCCTCCGGTGGCCAACGCCAGGGGCGGCAGCGCCCCTTCGACCCGTGCGCTGACAAAGAAGTAGACGACCAGCCCGACCGCGGCCCCGAGCCCCCACAGCACACCGATCGGGTCCACCCGGGTGCTCCCCGTCAGATCCAGCACGGCCGCCAGTCCGATCAGCGAGAGCACCGTTCCGCCGATGGTCAGGGCCGCCGGACGCTTGCGGTGTCGGATCCATAGGAAGACCACGATCAGCACAGGTGCCAGGAACTCAAGCAGCAGGGCAACTCCCACGTCAAGGCGTTCGACGGCCTGGAAGTAGAAGAACTGGCAGACCGCCACCCCGAAGAAGCCGAAGAGCAGGATCGACTTCCAGTTCTGCGCGGCGAGCCCCCATTTGCCGCGCATCACGATGAGCGTGGGGATCAGCAGAACCAGGGAAGCCCCGGCCAGCCGCAAGGTCACGGCCGCGGCCGGCGACCACCCGGAATCCAACAGCGCCTTGGCGAAAGAGCCGGAGAGCCCGAAGATCGCCGAGGAAAACAGCGCAATGCCAACCCCGCCCATGCGGGGCTTTGCGCGGCCTACAGCCAGGGTTGGCGCGCCGACCGGCTCCGATGAAACTTTCTCCAATGGCATGCGCGCTCCTCAGCGTGGCGTTCCGACAGTTGAGTGATCGCGCACAACCAGATCGACTGTCAGGAGTAAATGAATGTATGCTACTGACATTAGAACCATTCATGATATTCCGTCAATCCACAAGGCACCACAGGAGTAAAAGTGATCTTTGCCCATGACACGGAAGCCGCCCTTGGCACGGTCGTCGATCTAATCAACAGCGCTGCCACGGACACCGACGGCCTGTTGACCATCGCGGACCTTGACCACTTCGTCGCCGAACAGCGCTTCTCAGGGTCCCGCACCCACAGCGATGCGGAACTGCGCTCGGTGCGCCAGCTACGCGCCCAATTGCGTGAGATCTGGGTTGCTTCCGAGGACGAAGCCGTCGAGCAGGTCAACTTCATCCTGCGCAACGCCAGGGCGCTTCCTCAGCTGGTCAAGCACGACGGGCTGGACTATCACATCCACGCCACGACCCAGCAGGCGCCGCTGAGCGAGCGCATGGCCGTGGAGGCCGCCATGGCCCTGGTTGATGTCATACGCTCCGGGGAACGCGAAAGGTTGCGCTCCTGCGCGGCACCGGATTGCACCGCAGTGCTGCTGGACCTGTCCAAGAACCGCTCCAAGCGCTACTGCGACACCGGCAACTGCGCGAACCGTGAACACGTCCGCGCGTACCGCCAGCGGCAATCCGCACAAAAAGAGTAATCCTCGCCATACACTGGTCTCATAGCCGGAGATGGTTCCGATCAATCGATCCGAGGAGCAACAGTGAGCAACGAACCAGTACCCCAAAAACACGCCTCTGATGACTTCGATGTGGACCTGGAAAAGGCCAACGAAAGCCCCCTTCGAGCCGCCGCACGCTGGGCCGCGGGCCTCGTCGAAGCGTTTTTCGGCGGAGACGGATCCGATGTCGTGGGCGCCGCGGTCGTGGTGCACCGGCTCGAGGACCATTCCGAGGTGATTCGCATCAACACCGGCAGCATCGAGGAGGCAGAGTCCCTCGTGTCCATGGTCCGCTCGGATCTGGAAGAACTTAGTGCCGAGGAGTTCTTGGACCGTTGGAGCGCCGCCGGCGACCAGGAAAACGCTTCCTGAGGCGCATCCCTGCCGCCTCCCGGAAGCGGGACCGGAAACACAAAAGCCACCGGGATTCGAATCCCGGTGGCTTTCGTTTCAAATTCTTGGCTAGTGTCCCGACTTCTTGTCAGGGTTCACCGAGGAGCGGTTGACACCGGATCCGGCGCCGAGATCCTCGGGATTCTCCTTGCCGGCCATGGTCATCACCGAGATGATCAGCAGGCAAGCCACGAACGCCACGCCGAAGGCTACAAGCCCGACATCCAACCGCAGCGGGTTATCTGATCCGCCGGTCGCCGAAATCGTGGCTACAACGCCAGCGATCAAGGCCATGACAAGCGAGAAGGACAGTGGCGCCTTGATGCTCTGCTGCCAAGATTTTTTATTCTCAACCGGGTTGTTGCCCACGTTAAGGCCCTCCTACAGGTTTGGTTCAACGTCTAGTCTAGCCCCAAAGGCCGGCTTGGCCTTCCTTGGAATCATGCCGCAATCCGAAGGCCGAGATCATTTCGAAGACGGTCAGGATAATGGCACCGCCACCGGCTAGACCGAGCAATGCGTGGGCGTCCATGTTCAGCCCCATCAAAAGCGCTGCGCCTACACCCAGACCGACAAAGCCCGTGACCAGCTGGTCCTTGAACGGCACAAAGTCGGCACGGAGGCGGATGAAGACCATGATTTCCAGGACGCCGGCAATGATGAAGGCTGCGGCCCCGGCAATGCCGATGACCAGCACTTCAGGACGCAACGCCATGACCAGACCGGACAGGATCATCACCAGTGCGGCACCGGCATAGAAGCCTTGTGCGGCCTTCGGCGCGCTGGGCGCCTTGGCGTAGTCCCACATGAATTTGGCGCTAGCCACCATAAACGCGGCAAGGCCGTAGGCCAAGACCTGGTTGGTGGCGCTGGGCCAGAAAATTGAAAGGAGCGCGAACCCGGCGGCCGCGATTGCACGGCCCATGACGGGGGTTGCAACTTCGGCGGCAAGGGCGGCGGGGATTTTTACAGCAGGCACTCTTCGAGTCTAACGGCGCTCAACCTATCCCTTGAATTCGAAGGCTCGACGCGCATCATTTCCGGTCCGAGATCCGCAATGGTCGCGGCACACATCAGTTGCATTTTGACGGGGAGCCCTCGGCCAACAGTTTAATGACCCGATCCGCCCCTTCCTCACCGCCGACCACAAGCCCGCCCGTGGAACAGACCTGACACGAGGCGATCGCAGGTGCCGATGCGCAGGCCGCCGAAGCCGCATTGCGAGTCCACCTGCGATCAATCCGTGCCACGATGGCCCAGCAGTTCGACGATCCAGGAAGTCTCTGGGCCTGAAGAATCAGGCGATCAGTTTGTTCACCTGATGCCCTAGCGTTTCGCTTTCCCCGGTGCCGGACCACGCCCATAGACCGCACCATCTCGCGGGTTGGACGGGGCGAGCAGCTCGGAGACCGTTACAAAGTGGTAGCCCTTGGCGCGCAACCCCTTCAGGATCGCGGGCACCGCTTCGACGGTGCTGGAGTGAATATCGTGCATCAGGACGATCGATCCCGGTCTGGTGTCGCGCAGCGCATTCGACACAACCCTTTTCGCGTCGCGCACCTTCCAATCCAGGGTGTCCACATCCCACAGGATGACTGGAGCTCCAGCGGCCTTCTTGACCGTCGTGTTGGTGGCTCCGTACGGCGGGCGCATGAGCGTGGGCGCCGAACCCGTTGCGTCCTCGACCACCTCCGTGACGCTGCCGATCTCCTTGGCGACGCGATCCGGGGCCAGCGAGGTGAGCACACGGTGGTTCCACGTGTGGTTTCCGATTTCATGTCCCTCGGCCACCATGCGAGCCAGCACCTTCGGTCGCACCTCCGCGTTCGTGCCAACCACAAAGAAGGTTGCCGCCGCATCCGCCTGCTTCAACGCATCCAGCAGCTGTCCCGTCTTCGGGCCCGGCCCGTCGTCAAACGTCAACGCGACGCATTTGACCTTGCGGCAGTCCACGTCCGGGCCGTCAATGTCATGGGCGCCGTCAGCGGGATCCCCGGTTCCGGAGTTGCTGTCCGGGGCCGACGACGAGGGTGAAGGCTGCCGCGCAGGCAAGCCGGTGGGGCGCATCCCGGCATCACGAACTTGCTGGCCAGACACGCTGAGCAGCGGGGTGACCACGGTGCCGGACAGTTTGATGACCACGTTGCCCGCCGAGCTTGCCGCAACTGTGTTTTCACCGAATTCCACCAGCGCGTCACCGGCGGAATCAAAGTTCAGGGATGCCGGCTTCTGCGGATCCACCGTGGAGGCACTCCCTGCACCGATTCCGGGAAATCCGTGCAGGCCATCGCCCACGAGGCCTACAAAATTCTGCCAGGCCGCTGCATCGGCAAAGAGCTCCTGGGTCCCCCGCAACCGTCCCGCACCCAGATCAAACCACTGTGTCAGGTACTCCTTGGAGGATTCGTTGCCCACAACGGTGGAGATACTGAATCTGATGCCGAGCATCGTGCGCGAGGAACCTGTCAGCTCCGGGTCGATGCTCAGCTCCTGAGCCGAGCCCATCCCGGTTGGCTCCTTGCTCGCATTTCCAAGGAACGACGTGATCGTCTCGTCTACGGTTGTCCGTTGCCCGCTCTCCACCTCCGGATGACCGGGAACCGTCAACCACTGTGCGAAGATCCGGTTCACTTCGTCGGTGCGCGAAAGTGTATGGATCCCGGGTACCAAGTCCAGGGACAGTCCCTGCCGCGGGGAAAATTGCGGGGCCTCGGTAACCGGTGCTGACGTTGGTGTCGACTCCGATGCCCCGGTTCCCGGTGCCGCAACCGGCGAGCAACCGCTCAGCATTGCGGTAGCCACCGCCAGTGCCGCAATGCGGTAGGCAAAATCCCTGCGATGGGAACGGGTAAGCAAGCTGGACAAGATGGTGCCTTTCAATCGGAAGCCGACAAGCGGCGGTGAAGCATGAACGAAACGAAGGGAAACTGCGGTTCAGGAACTTGCCAGCGCGCTTGACATCAGTCGTGCGTATTCACGGGTGCCGCGGGGGCCGGGATGGATTCTGTCGCGTGCAAAGTCGTCGAGTTCCGGTGCCAGACCGGCCCAATCAACCAAGTGGACATTTGCGTACTTCGCGGCAGCGCTCCGGTATTTCTCGTTTACCGAGTCGGCCCAATCCCGCGGGGCATGGACAGTGACCAAAAGCAGCTCGCGATCCGGACCAATGACGTCGCGCACCTTCTCCAGCGTGCCCGCCGGAAGGTCGCCGTTGGTCCCCAAACCCAGCACCACCACCCGACGCAACCGATTCGCGTCCCGCAGCCGCTCGAGCTTCTCCGGTGCCTCGCGAATCTGGGCACCCACGGAGGCGTGGATGGAGATGCCCGGAAGTTCCTTCAGCAGTTCCCGGGTGGAGGCGAGCATGACGGAATCGCCCAGTGCCGTGACGTCGCGTCCCGTCGCGTGCGTCCCCTTCTCCGAGGCCGCAGCTTTTCCATCCACTTTGCCGGTGAAGGGCGCAGACTGGGCTTCGGGTGCCGGAGCGATGTCAGGAGTTTCGGCTTGCTCGCCGAGCATTTCCTGCGCCTCCGTCAATTGCCGCTGCAGACTGCTCTGCCCCGGGGAAGTCACCAATACAGTGGCCGCGCACATGGGAATCAGTAGCAGTGCCGCCAACGGCATGATCTGGCCGTAACGGCCAGGCATGCCGGAGAACAGCACCTCTCGACGCTCCTCAACATTCCTTTGCAACGCGCGCAGCGAAGTTCGGAACCCGTCGCGCATGATGGGCTGCTCCACCAGATGCCATGACGCGGCGGCAGCCAGGAACGTCGCTGCGAGGACGCAGAGGGTCGCGGCCGTCGCCGCTCGGGGCGGAAAAAGCACCCCGGCGAGCACCAGGAGCGGCCAATGCCACAGGTACAGGCCGTAGCTGCGATTGCCCATCCACCGCAGATGCTGCTGATTCAAGACCGCGCGCACCAGCGTGTGACGGCGTTCCAGGGACAGAATCATCGCGGCGGCGGCCACGCAAAACAGTGCCATTCCCCCGCGGTAGGCCGCCGCAGAGGTGTCTGGCAAGAGAAACATCGCCACGAGCATTGCCACCAGCAGCAAGCCGACCGCCCACTGCTCCGTGCGGCCGGCGCGCGCCAGTGGGCAGGGCGCCAGCAAGCTCGAACGGGAACTGGCATAGATGGCCGCCGCGGAACCGAAGAGCAGCCCGAATCCGTGGGTCCAGGTACCGAAGTAGAGCGGACTCGCATCCTGCCCCGGGACGAAGGCCCACGCCATGCTTGCCGCCGCGGCAACCCCCAAGATGGCCACGGCGGCAAATAACTTGGTCTTCGTGCGCAGCACGACAACCAGCAGCACCAACACCACGGGCCACAGCAGGTAGAACTGTTCCTCGATGGCGAGGGACCACAGATGCTGGAAGTACGGCGGCTCTGCCGAGGCAAAGTAGCTGTTTCCGGAAGCGATCTGCAGCCAGTTGCTGGTGTAGCTCAACGCACCGAGCCATTGTGCACGCAGACCCGTGGGAAGCTCCCCACCGGCAAGGATCGCCAGGGCCGTGGTGCCCACCAACATCAACAGCATCGCCGGAACCAACCGTCTGGCCCGCCGAATCCAGAATCCACGCAACCCCACGGACAAACCGGCATCCAGACGCCTGAGCAACCCACAGGTGATCAGGTACCCGCTGAGCACAAAGAACAGATCGACGCCGAGGAATCCGCCCGGCAGCACCTGCGGCCACAGGTGATATGCAATCACGGCCAGTACGGCAAGGCCACGCAAGCCATCCAGTGCGGGGTTGCGCGCCGGTGCCGGCGACGAGCCGACAACCCCGGATACGGGGCGGGCAACAATAGCGGGGCTGGAATTCACTGCCTCAATGTTTCCCGAAGAAGGCAACGGTTCACGGCCGGGAACGTCTCGAAGGACACACGGAGTTGTTACACAACCGACAGATTCGGACCGCCATTTGTCACAATTCCTACGCATTGCACCGGGCATAATGGCACTAACCCGCGAATTCCGTCGGGGTCAGCACCCCTGAAAGGAACGCCATGGCTCTACGCCGCGGCCTGGGCATCGTCCTGACCATGGTCCTCTGCGTGATGCTCGGCGCCTGTTCGACGGGCAAGGCCTTGCGCGTGGAGGTGCCGGCCGCGGGCTCGCCCCCGTCGGCGCCGGCAACCAAGCAACGTACCGTCACCACCGAAGAAGCGGAGAGCTGGGAAAAACCATTTGCCCCGGCTCAGATCCGCAGCCTGCTGCTGAACACGGATCTGAGCTCCCTGCGCGCCGACGGCGCTGATCCCACCGAAATCCACGAATATCTCAGCACCTGTGCCCGTTGCGTAATAGCCCTACCCAGCCATGAGGCGGCCGGCGAGCGGTTTCAGGTCTACTCGGTAAGCACCGCCGGGGACAGCTACAGCTTCGCTTCCTTCGTGGTGCGCAACGATGCCGGCACTCCACGCATTGTGTTGGCGGTGGGCGGTTCGGACATCTACCTGATTTCGGGCAGTGACGGAAGCTTGGTGGCGCAGGAATCCATCTACGAACCCCAAGACCCCATGTGCTGCCCCTCTGGATGGTCGGTGCGGCTGTTCCGCTACCAGGATGGTCGTTTCATCGAAGGCGACACGTTTGAGAGTCCCGTCGACTATGCGGAAACCGAAGGAGAGAAATGACGAACACCCCGGGAATCCGGCTCCTCATGATCGAGGATGACGAGGTCATTCGTGAGGCGACCACGATTGGGCTCTCCCGGCTCGGCTATCTGGTGGAAGGCGTCGGCGACGGTCTGGAGGGCCTGGAGCGCCTCAGGGCACAGCATGCCACCGACCCCGTGGATGCGGTGCTGCTCGATGTCATGTTGCCGACCATGAACGGCACCCAGGTATGCCGCGCGTTGCGCCGCTTCAGCAGCGTTCCGGTGATCATGGTCTCCGCACGCGGGGACGGCATCGACATGGTCAACGGGTTGGATGCCGGGGCCGACGACTATCTGGCCAAGCCCTTCGACCTCCAGGTTCTGGATGCACGCCTGCGTGCGGTGCTGCGCCGCACCCGCGAGCTGACTCCTTCCCCGGCGCAGGCCAGGGAGGAAACTCCCAAGCCCCCGGAACGAGGGCTGGATATTGATCCTCACCGGCTCATCGTCACCCTCGATGGCCAGGAGGTGCATCTGACGCCGACGGAGATGCGCATCCTGCTGATCTTGGGCGAGGATCCGGGCAGCGTCGTTTCACGCACGGAAATCCTCACGGAAGTCTGGGGGAACGGCTGGGACAGCGACCACCGGGTCATCGACGTTCACGTCCAGCGCCTTCGCCGCAAGATCGGGGCCGCGCGAGTGGAGACGGTGCGCGGTTTCGGGTATCGGCTACATGGTTGAGCAAGCATGAGCCTGCGGTGGAAAATCACGCTCGTCACCACGGTGTCGGTGTTCATGGCGCTGTTGGTCTCCGCGCTGCTGGTGCGCCAAATGATCAACACCTCGGAGGAGCAGCGGCTGCGTACCGAGGCCACGGCATCCCTGCAGCAGGCGGTGAAAATCCTGGGCGAAACCGGCATCAGCGTGCTCGGCGCAACCGTCAACGATCCGAACCTGCCGAGGCAGGCCCGGGAGGCAGCCCGCTCCGGGGACGTGGTGACGTACCGGGGCACCCTTGAGGGGGTGCCGGTGATCTTTGCTGCCGCGCCCGTCGAGCTCGGATCCCAGCCGGCGGTGCTCTCGCTTTCGGTGTCTTGGGCCAACAGCCTGCAGGTGCGCACGCAGATGGACACCGCCTTGTTCTGGGCGGGAATCGCCACGCTCTTTGTTGTCTCGGCGCTGGGAATCCTGGTCGCTTCGCGTCTGGTGCGGCGGCTGGCGGATGGAGCGCACGCGGCTCGAGCCATCGCCGCAGGGCAACGGCACATCGTGGTGGAGGAAGCCATCGGCCCTCCCTTTGGGGGCAAGGACGAGGTTGACGAATTCGCCGCAGCGGTGGACGTCATGGCCGCGGAACTGACGGCCAAGATCGCGGCGGAGCAACGCTTCACCGCCGACCTGGCACATGAGCTACGCACCCCGTTGACGGGACTGGTCACTGCGGCAAGCCTGCTGCCGCCCTCCCGGCCCACGGAACTGGTGCAGGACCGGGTGGCCAAGCTGCGCACTCTGATCGAGGACCTTCTGGAGGTCTCGCGGCTCGAATCGCGAACGGAATCCGTCGACCTGGCGGCCACCGACCTCGATGCCTGCGTCCGGGGCATCGTCTCCCGGATTCGGGACCACTGCCCCGACCAGTGCGCATCGTTGGTCTTGGAGCTGGACGCCTCGGAATGCGAGGTGTGGCTTGAACCTCGGCGGTTGGAGCGGATCCTCGAAAATCTGCTCCGCAATGCCCTCACGCATGGAGGAGGCCAGGTACTGGTCCGCAGTTCCCCCGGCCGTCTGGAAGTCTTGGACCATGGCGCCGGGTTCCCCGACTCCATCTTGGAGACCGGTCCCGAGCGCTTTGTCTCCAAGGGGGGCGGCATCGGGCTGGGCCTCACCATCGCCTGCGGCCAAGCCGCCGCCATGGGCGCGCAGGTGAAGCTGTCCAACGCCCCGGGCGCCCGGATCACCTTGGACTTCACCGACGCATTACTGCCACGCCCGATCCCCCTGCCGGCGAACCCGTCGTTGACGGCCTAAGGCCTGTGGACTAGGCCCCCAGACGCATCCACTTGTCGTTGCGCACCCGCCATGACAGCGTCGCCGCCCGTGACGCCATGAAGCCGATCCCGAAGGCCACCCAGATCCACGCCACGGCGGAAATCCCGCCATGTTCGAACCGCGTCACGGCGTAGAGCATCGGCAGGTAGACGACGAGGTTGATCATCCCGACAACGGCCAGGTAGCGGGCGTCGCCGGCTCCGATGAGCACGCCGTCGAGCACGAAGACCAGCCCGCAGAGCGGCTGCGCCACCGCAAGGATCCAGATTCCGACCATCGTCGCCTGGCGCACGGAGTCGTCGGTGGTGAAAAGGGCTCCGGCAAACGGTGCGACAACGGCCAGAACCGCACCCGTGACAAGGCCGAAGTAGACGCCCCAGCGGCACATGGTCCTGGTCAACAGGCGCGCCCGCTGCTCATTCGCAGCCCCGAGCTCCTTGCCGATCAGCGCCTGGGCGGCGATGGCCAGCGCATCAAGGGCAAATGCCATGAAAGTGAAGACGGTGAATACCAGCTGGTGTGCCGCGAGCGTGAGCGCGCCCTGCCCGGTGGCGACCCACACCGTCGCGATCAGCGCCAGCCGCAGGCTCAGGGTGCGCAGCATCAGCCACGAGCCGACCTGTCCGGTGCTCAGCACGCCGCGGCCGTGCGGGGCCAGCGACTGGCCGGCCTTGCGGATCCTCGGAACCAACATCCACAGGTACACCACGGCCATGCCCCACTGGGCGATCGAGGTGCCCAGCGCGGCGCCGGCGACCGACATATTGAGCGGGTACACCAGGATGAAGTTCAGGACGATGTTCGCGGCGAATCCGAGTCCCGCAACATAGAGCGGGGTCTTGGTGTCCTGCATGCCCCGCAGCACGCCGGTCGCGGCAAGCACCAGCAGCATCGCCGGGATCCCGAAGGTCGAATACTGGATGTAGTCGACGGCAAACTCGAGCACGGGACCCTGCGCCCCCATGGCAGCTGCCAGGGGCCGGGCGCCGAAGAAGCCGACCAGCGCCAGGACCGCGCCCAGGCCCAGCGCCAGCCAGATGCCGTCGCGTCCCGCCGCCATGGCCTTGCCCGTTTGGCCCGCGCCGATCGCCCGAGCCACCGCAGGCGTCGTCGAGTAGGCCAGGAAAACCATGAGTCCCACAGCGGTTTGCAGCACCGTGGTCCCCAGTCCCGCCCCGGCAAGTTCGTTGATTCTCAGGTGCCCGATGATGGCCGTGTCGGCCAGCAGGAAGAGCGGTTCGGCGATCAGCGCGCCGAGCGCCGGAATGGCGAGCGCCAGGATGGTGCGGCCAAGACCCCTGGAGGACTCGTGGGATGAAACCTTGTTTTTAGCTGCTGAACTCACAGGCCAAGCCTACTGGCGTGGTTCGTCGAAAGGAGTCGCGATCGACCCATTGACACAAATAGGTTTGCGTTACAAACTAGTTTGCAGATCGATCCTCACTTCACCATCCAGCTTTCCCGAAACCCGAAGGACAGGCATCATGGACACCAACTCAACCCCCGCCCCGGAACCGCAGCTGGACCCCCGCGCGGCGCTGGCCTCCATCAACCAGGCCGCGGCCGCCACCCGCGCCTCCATCGAACCCAACACGGCGGCGATCTACTTCGTGTGGGCCGCCGCCTACCTGGCCGGCTACGGCCTGCTGCACGGCGCGGCTTTCGGCTGGCTCCCGCTGGCCTACGGCAGCGCACTGCTCGTCGGCGCCGGCATCCTGTTCGCCGCCGTGGCCTACACCGCGGTCCTCGGCATCCGCTCCGGGTCCGGGATCCGGGGGGATTCGAAGTTCGCTGGTATGGCCTACGGGCTGAGCTGGATGGGCGGCTTCGCCACCGTGGCCGTGTTCTCGATCGCCTTCTCCAAGCTGCTGTCCGGTGGCAACCAGCTGGTCACCGGCTGGCTGATCAACGCCGTGGCCATCCTCGTGGTGGGCATCATGTACATGGCGGGGGCGGCGACGTTCCAAGACCGCCCGATGTTCATCCTGGGCATATGCTTCACTCTGCTGAACATCGCCGGACTCGTCGCCGGGGCTTCGGCATTCATTTCGGTCTTCGCCATCGGCGGCCCGGTCCTCTTCACGGCCGCAGGCATCACCATGTTGGTGCTGCGACGCCGCGACAACGCCGGGGCGGTGAGCTAGGCCATGGCCGAACTCGATCCGGTTATCCACGCAGACGCCCGGCTGCGCGTCATGTCAGCGCTGAACACCCTGGGGCTGAACGAAACCATGTCGTTCCCCAAACTGCGCGAGATCCTGGCCATGACGGCCGGGAACCTCTCCACGCACCTGCGCAAGCTCGAGGACGCGGGCTACATCTCCCAGCAAAAGGTAATCGAAGGGCGCTCCCCCGCCACTTACGTGGGCATCACGCCAGCGGGTGTCGCCGCATTCGATGCCTACAAGAGGCAACTCATGGAGCTGCTCTAGGAGCGCATTACGCGCCCGCCGCCGCGGGTTCGCGATTCCGCAATCCCAGCAGCGCCAACGCAGCAGCCACCAGCAGCAGCGACGAGACGGCAAGGCTCAGCGCGGGCCATCCTCCGGCGTCGAAGGCCAGCCCGATGGCCCAGCCGAAGAGCGAGGACCCACCGTAGTAGGCCAGGTTGTACAGGCTCGCGGCCTGGGCCCTGCCGCCGACGGCCACCAGGGGGATCCATCCGCTGGCCACGGCGTGGGCGGCAAAGAACCCCGCGGTGAACAGCAGCATGCCGAACACCACCGTCGGCAGCCAATCAACGAGGGTGACCAGCAGCCCGGCCAGCATCACGCCGATCGACCCAAGCAGCACCGGCAGCCGCGCGAAGCGCGCCACCAGCATCCCGGATCGGCGCGAGGACCAGGCGCCGGACAGGTAGGCGATGAACACCAAGGAGGCCAGCGAGGCGGGGATCAGGAACGGCGGGGCCTCCAGCCGGAAGCCCAGGTAGTTAAACACCGCCACGAACCCGCCCATGAGCAGGAAGCCCTGGGCGTAGAGCACCAGCAGCGAACCGCTGCGGAGGTTCATCCACAGCTTTTTCCACAGCGGGATCGTGTGCGGGCTGGACCAGGGCACCGGGGTGAACCCCCGCGGTTTGGGTGCGACGGCGATGAAGACCGCCGCGGCGATCGCGGCCATGACGCTCACCACCAGGGTTCCCGCCCGCCAGTTCCAGAACTCGCTCAGCGGGCCGGCGACCAGGCGCCCCGCCAGTCCCCCGAGGCTCGTGCCGGAAATGTAGGTCCCCGCCGCAACCGCCGCATGCAGGTTCGACACCTCCTCGGCCAGGTACGCCAGGGCCACCGCCGGAATCCCGCCCAACGCCAGGCCCTCGACAAAGCGCAGGGTCAACAGCCATTCGAAGCCCGGCGAAAAGGGCACCGCCAACCCCAGGACCACCGCGCAAACCACCGCAATGGTCATGGTGCGCAGCCGGCCCATGCGGTCGGCCAGCAACGACCACACCAACACCGAACAGGCCAGCCCCAGCGTCGCCGAGGAAACGGCCAGCGCGGCCTGCGACTGGCTGATGCCAAGGTCGCGCGCGAGTTCGGGGAGCACGCCCTGGACCGAGTACAACTGAGAAAACGTGGCAACGCCGGCGGCAAAAAGCGCGAGGATCATGCGCTTGTAGCCCCTGGTGCCGTGCATGTGCCCCTGCCACGGCGAATCGCCGTCCCCCTGGATTCCCACGATGTGTTCTTGCTCCTCGACGGGTTACTGCTGGAAGAGCGGCAGCAACGTATAGGAAATGACCAGCGCCACCGAATTGTTGAAAACGTGCAGGACGTACGAATAGGCCAGGGACTTGCCGGTGAGGACGTAGGCGACGGACATCATGATGCCCAGCGTCGTGTAGGGAATGGCAGAGGTGATGTCGAAGGACCCTGCGCCGATGAAATGCAGCCCGGTGAACAGCACCACGGAAATGGCAACGCACACCCACACGTTGATCTTGCGGCTCAGCTTCCCAATGAGCAGGTGCCGGAAAATGTATTCCTCCACGAACGGCCCCAGCAGCGCCGTGACAACGAACATCGTCAGGAACGGCACCGAACGGGTCATGCCCTCGATGGCCAGCTGGTTTTCGCTCTTCACCGGGTTGCCCAGCAGCACCATCACGATCGCCCCGATAATCAGCGTGGCAAACCAGGCACCCGGGACCATCGGGACCTTGACCCACGGGTAGTACTTGAACGTCGCAAACGACTTTCGCAGCGTGTCGGCCCCCATGATGATCGCCGCCGTGAAGAGCACGACGTAGGCAATCAGGTTCACCCCGAAGGTCGCGGCTTCCTGGTCCTTGAACGCCTCGGTGAACCCCGGGATCACGGTCAGCAGGCCCGCACCTCCGAAGATGAACAGCACCAGGTACATGCCAAGGACCGCCCAATCCCCGCGGCGCATCTTGCCCGAATCGAAGACGGGTTGGCGCGTCCGCGGCGCAGGCGGCACGTAGTGGTGCTGGGGGTGCGGTTGATGCATAGCCCCTAGCCTATCGAGCCAAGCTGTACGTGGGCGCCGGCGCCGCCGCGGCGCTATTCGATCTTGAGGCCCAGCTCGCCGGCCAGGATCGGGGCCAGGTCCATGAGCTGCTCGTAGGTGACGGTCGCGCCCTTCAGCGAGGAAATGCCCGAAAGCGTGCGCAGCCGGGCCCCGCGCAGGTCCACGTCCTTGAGCTTGGCCCCGTTGAGCACCAGGGTGTCGATCGTGCAGTCGATGAAGGAAACGCGCTCCAGGCTTGCGGTGCCGGCATCGAGTTCCTCGATGTGCACGTCGCGGAACATCACGTCCTTGATCTTGGCGCGGCGCAGGTTCAGGTAGCCGAGCTTGGCGCGCTCGAAAAGCACCGAGCGGAAGGTCGCGCCGTAGAGTTCGGCCGAACCGATGCGCCCGCCGACGACGGCGGTGTTCCACCAACCCGATTCGGGGGCCTCGAGCACCGGTGCGTTGATCTCCTCGATGCGGCAGTCCCCGAAGGTCACCCGGGCCATCGGTGCGCCCTGCAGCGCGACGGAACGGAAGATGCATTCCGTGAAGACGGTGTCCTCGAGGTCGACCCCGTCGGCGTCGTCCGAGTCGAAGAGCAGCCCCTCGGCACGCCCGTCGATATCCAGCCCGGTCAGGTCGCCCGATCCCTGTGTGGTTGGTTCCTTAAAGGCAGGCAGACGGGGTGCTTTCACGGGTGCAGACATGGGCATTAGTTTATGCCGCCCCGGAGTGCCTGCGCCGACACGGGGCGCGTTGCATTTCTCACCCGTCGGCGGCTTGACGAATCGGGGGTCGGCGCCTCTCATCCCGGATGGCAACGCAAAGGGGGCGGAACCGGCACCCGGGTTTCGGGAATGAGTTTCATTCCTTCCGCCCCTGCACAGGTTCCGCCCCCTTGGTGGCTACGGCTTGGTGTCCACGGCCGCGCTGTCCGGATGTCCGCTAGCTGGTCGCTCCCGGGCTCGGCTCGTCCTCCGGTGCCAGCACGCCCTCCAGGGGTGCGCCACCGGTGGCATGCACGGCGTCGTCCTCCACCGGGCCGGCGAATTGCGACTGGTACAGGCGGTAGTAGGCGCCGCGGACCGCGAGCAGTTCGCTGTGGTTGCCCTGCTCGACGATCTTGCCGTCCTCCATCACCAGAATGGTGTCGGCATCGCGGATGGTGGAGAGGCGGTGCGCGATCACGAAGCTGGTCCGGTCGCTGCGCAGCGCCGCCATGGCGTGCTGCACCAGCAGCTCGGTGCGGGTGTCGACGCTCGAGGTCGCCTCGTCCAGGATCAGCAGCGACGGGTTGGCAACGAATGCGCGGGCGATGGTGATCAACTGCTTCTCGCCGGCCGACACGTTGGTGCCTTCTTCGTCGATGACCGTCTCGTAGCCGTCGGGCAGCGCACGGACGAACCTGTCCACGAAGGTCGCCTTGGCCGCTGCCATGACCTCGGCATCGGTCGCGTCAAGGCGACCGTAGCGGATGTTCTCCATGATGGTTCCGCCGAAGAGCCAGGCGTCCTGCAACACCATGCCGACCTTGGAACGCAGGTCCGCGCGCGAAATCGCGGTCACGTCCACGCCGTCCAGGGTGATCCGCCCGGAGTTGAGCTCGTAGAAGCGCATGACCAGGTTCACCAGCGTGGTCTTGCCCGCGCCTGTGGGCCCCACGATGGCCACGGTGTGGCCCGGGTGCGCCTCGAAGGACAGGTCCTCGATCAGCGGCTTGTCCGGCGAGTAGGAGAAGCTGACGTTCTCGAACTCGACGTGGCCGTCGGTGCGGGCCGGCAGCTTGTCGGTGACGGTGTCCGGGTCCTGTTCCTCGGCATCCAGCAGCTCGAAGGTGCGCTCCGCGGAGGCCACGCCGGACTGCAGCATGTTGGCCATGCCGGCCATCTGGCCCAGCGGCTGGGTGAACTCGCGGGAGTACTGGATGAATGCGGTGGCATCGCCGAGGCTCATCTGGCCCGAGGCCACGCGCAGCCCGCCGACGACGGCGATGCCGACGTAGGCCAGGTAGGAAACGAAGTTCATGACCGGGAAGATCATGCCGGAAACGAACTGGGCCCCGAAGGATGCCTTGTAGAGTTCGTCGTTCTTCTCGTGGAAGCGGTCGAGCATGTCCTTCTCGCGGCCGAAGACCTTCATGAGGTCGTGGCCGGAGAAGGATTCCTCGATCTGCCCGTTCAGGGCGCCGGTGTTCTTCCACTGCGCGGTGAACAGTCCCTGCGCGCGGGAGCCGATGACGCCCGCGGCAACCGCGGAGAGCGGCAGTGCGATCAACGCGATCAGCGCCATCTGCCAGGAGACGATGAACATCATGATGACGATGCCCACGACCGTGAGCAGCGACTGCACCAGCTGGCTGACTGCCTGCTGCAGCGCGTTCTGGATGTTGTCCACGTCGTTTGTCACGCGGGAGAGCAGGTCCCCGCGCTGGCGGGTGTCGAAGTAGTTCAACGGCAACTTGTTGAGCTTGTCCTCGACGTCCTTGCGCAGCTTGTAGACGACCTTCATGACCAGGCGGTTCAGCAGCCAGCCCTGCGCCCACATGAACAACGAGGAGACGAAGTACATGGCCAGCACAATGAGGATGTAGCGGCTGAGCAGGGGGAAGTCGATGCCAAGCCCGGGGACCAGGTTCATCTTGGACATCATGTCCGCGAGGTCGTTCTGGCCCGATTGGCGCAGGCCCTCGACTACCTGGTCGACGGGGACGTTGGGATCCATCTTCTTGCTGAAGGCGCCGGCGAAGATGACGTCCATGGCCTTGCCCAGGATCTTCGGGGCAATGACCGAGAGCACGACGCCCGCGGCGACGAGCAGGAGCACCAGGCTCATGCCGGCCTTTTGCGGGGCCAGCAGGCCGATCAGGCGCTTGGCCGACGGCCAGAAGTTCTTGGCCTTGCGGACGGGCACCGAGTCGCCGAACATGTCGGAGGATCCGGCGGTGTCGAACTCGTCGATCTCGTCGGTTGTTTCAACCGCCGGTGCGGCGTTTTCCTTGGTACGTTTTGCCATTTAGGCCACCTCCTCCGCTGCCAGCTGCGATGTCACGATTTCTTGGTAGGTTTCCGAGGACTCAAGCAGTTCCTCGTGGGTTCCGCGGGCGACGATTTCGCCGTGGTCCAGCACCAGGATCTGGTTGGCCCCGATGATCGTGGAGACGCGCTGGGCAACGATGATGACCGCCGCGTCCTTGGTTGGCTCTTCCAGCGCGGCACGCAGCCGCGCGTCGGTCGTCACGTCAAGAGCCGAGAACGAATCGTCAAAGAGGTAGATCTCCGGCTTTGCCGCAAGCGCACGGGCAATGCACAAACGCTGGCGCTGGCCGCCGGAAACGTTGGTGCCGCCCTGCGAAATCCGGCCTTCCAGGCCGTCCTCGCGCGCGGAGACAAACTCGTGGGCCTGGGCCACGTCGAGCGCTTCCCAGAGTTCCTCGTCGGTGGCCGCATCTGCACCGAAACGCAGGTTGCTCGCGACGGTTCCGGAGAACAGGTACGGGCGCTGCGGGACGGTGGCGACGCTGTTGGACAGCTGGGCGCGGGTCAGTTCGGTGACGGGTGCACCGCCGACCAGCACCTGGCCTTCGCCAGCGTCGTAGAGCCGCGGAATCAGGTTCAGCAGGGTGGACTTGCCGGAACCCGTCGATCCGATGATTGCCGTGGTTTCGCCGCGCTTGGCGGTGAAGGACACGTTGTTGAGCACCGGGGCCTCGGCACCCGGGTAGCCGAAGGTCACGTTGCGGAATTCAACGGTTCCCGGGGCGGACATGTCCGTGACGTGGTCGGTCTGGTCCGTCAGGCTCGGTTCCAGGGTGACGACCTCGTTGATGCGCTCTGCGCACACGATGGCGCGCGGGATCATCATGGCCATGAAGGTGCCCATCATGACTGCCATGAGGATCTGGAGGAGGTATTGCAGGAAGGCGGTGAGAGCGCCGATTTCCATGCCGTTGTTTTCCACGCGGTGGCCGCCGAACCAGAGGACGGAGGCCGTGGCGATGTGCAGGATCATGCCGATCAGCGGGAACATCAGCACAAAGAGGTTGCCGACCTTCACTCCGATGCGGGTGAGCTTGGCGTTGGCGTCCTCGAAACGTTCGGTTTCGTGGGGTTCGCGCACGAAGGCGCGCACCACGCGGATGCCGGTGATCTGCTCACGCAGCACACCGTTGATGCCGTCGATGCGGTCCTGCATCTGGCGGAAGAGCGGCATCAGGAAGTACACGAGCGTGCCGACCACGGCGATGAGTACGGGCACCGAGACCCACACCAACCAGGAGAGGCCAACATCTTCGCGCACGGCCATGATGATGCCACCGATGCACATGATCGGTGCCGAAACCATGAAGTTCAGCCCCATGAGCACGAGCATCTGCACCTGCTGCACGTCGTTGGTGCCTCGGGTGATCAGGGTTGCGGCGCCGAACTTGTTGACGTCCTGCGCGGAGAACGAGGTGACGGATTCAAACACGGAGTGGCGAAGGTCCCGGCCGATGGCCATGGCCGTTTTCGCGCCGAAATAGACTGCGGCAATGGCCGTGAAGACCTGCACGAAGGCGACCGCGAGCATGACGCCGCCGGTGCGCCAGATGAAGTCGGTGTCGCCCTTGACCACGCCGGTGTCAATGATGCGCGCGTTGAGGCTTGGCAGGTACAAAGTGGCGATCGTTGTTGCCAGCTGGAAGAACAGGACGGCCACGATCCACCCGGTATAGGGCTTTGAATATCTGAGTATGAGTTTTAAGAGCATCTGGTTGGGTGTCCTCAGGGTGTTAGCTTCACAGAGGTCCGGTGATTCCGGGCTTTGAAAAGCGGCTCGACGATGGTTTTCGGCCGAAGCATTGGCCACTCTACACTCGATCGACCACGCGTTGACCCTCCCTGGGAGTGATTTTTTCGTTGCCGCCTACTTCATTTGGAGTAGTGTCAGGCCAATGACGTGGGCATTCAATTTACCGGCGTCGATCCCCTGTTGAACTGGCCCCAAATCCCTTAGTATGAAAATTCAATATCACGATGTGAAAATGATTGGAGTTCTTTGTGTCGAACCTTTCAACACCTTTGACAGTCGGCGAGCGCGCGCCCGAATTTTCCTTGGCCGATGCGCGAGGCAGCAAGATTTCGCTGTCCGACTACGCCGGCAAGAATGTCGTCGTGTATTTCTACCCGAAAGCAGCCACCCCCGGGTGCACCACCGAGGCCTGCGATTTCCGCGACAACCTCAATTCGTTGCGCTCGGCAGGCTACGAAGTCCTGGGCATCTCCCCCGATCACGGCGAGGCCCTCGGGTCCTTTGTCGAGGCCGAATCACTGAACTTCCCGTTGCTGTCCGACCCGGACTTTGCCGTGGCCACCGCCTACGGTTCCTTCGGCGAGAAGGAGTCCAATGGACAGAAGTCCAGCGGGACACTGCGCAGCACGGTTGTTGTGGGCCCGGAAGGTGACGTCGTGTTGGCGGAATACAACGTCAGCGCCAATGGACACGTGGCCCGGCTGCGGGAAGAGCTGGGCGTCTAACCCCTTACCGCCGGCACGACCCCCGCAGGAATGCCTCACAGCATCCGAGGTTGGCGGGCAGGATCGACCGCGTCGATCTCCCTGGGCTCCGGGGCCAACCCGAAATGTGCCGCCAAGAGCGCAAGTTCCTTGCACTCCGGATCACTCCAGGCCTCGATGGCGCCCGCTGTGCCATCGAGGCCCGTGATCCACAGCTGTTCGCGGCGGCGTTCATCGGGGCCCGCATCCCAAGCGACAAATTGAAGTGAACCTTCATTCATGGCAACCACGCGTGCGGGACCTTGGGTGCGTTCAAGCACCAGTCCCCCGTCATGGACGTGGGCCAAGAGCACTCCGCGAATCCCGGCACGGTACTTGCGCACCGATTCAAGGACATGATGCACCAAGATCGCGAGCCCGAGTGCAGACATCGCCAGGGCAATCACCCACACGACCGGGGAGGCCGGCCTCCAGCGCCAAAGGAACAAGACACTCGCGGTGCCCACGATGAGCCCGACGACCACTCCCACGATTTCGCTTTTGAGCGAGTTGCTGTCCGCTTTCCTGCTCAGCCGCATGGTGTAGCGCCAAAGCCCCAAGCCTGCCGCGCTCGCTTGTTCGCTGGCTCGGTTGGTGATTTCCCACCCCGGGAGAGTGCTCATTGACTGGTTGCCGTTCGGCATCGCGCCTGAGACGGCCCACCCGGCGGTGCCGAGACGGAATCCCAATGGTCACGACGGATGAACGGTGCCGCAAACAGACGGGGCTTCATGCTGCGAGACTAGCAGAGCCGGGAACGAATGTACCGGGCCGCGAGGAGTTAATTTGGACCACCTACCGAGGGGTCCAGATACCGGCAAACCGGCGCAGCTATCCCCCGTCCGGACCGTCGACGGACAACCCCGGCGTTGGGCCCAATGCCTGCAGGAAGCCGATGATCGCGGCACCCATGTCCAGCTCCGGTTCACTGAGCCAGAGCAGCTGCAGGCCGTCGGCGAGCGCGTGCAGCGCCAGAGCAATCGCCTCGGCATCGACTTCCGCTGGAAGCAACCCGATCTCCTGCATCCTTCGCAATGCGTCTGCGTATTCGCGTCGGACCATTTCGCGTCGCTCCGCGAAGAAACCGTGGGCTTCGTGCGTCGCGTCGCCAGCGGCAAGGGCCATGTAGCTGTAGATCTCCACCAGCCCCGGCGTGGCGGCGTTTGCGCGCATCAAGGCCGCAAGTTCCTGGCCGAATCCCGCAACGTCACGGTGTTCCCGTCCGGCGGCAGTACCGAGACCCGCCCACCGGCTGGTTGCGAGGGCATCTCGGTCGTGTCGGCGCAGCACCTCGATGAACAGGCTGTCGCGATTCGGGAAGTGATACAGAACTCCGGGCTGGCTCAGACCAACTTCGTCGGCGATTTCCTGGATGGAGGTTTCCTTGAAGCCCTTGCGTGCCGTGAGCGCCAATGCGGCGTCAAGGATTTCCCCTTGTTTTGCCCGGCCCTTCGCATATGTGCCTCGTGTAGCCATTGAAGTATTTTGTCACAGGGGAATCACCCCGCAATGCCACGTATGAGGCGCACTCCGCGTTCGGGGTGACGGATGCGCCGACGCCTGCCCCACAGAACCGCTGCGCATGGAATCGGCGCCCTCACTGAACCGAGATTGAGTCGTCCAGTACCGGGGCAGCGCAGAACCCGACAGATTGACATCCGCGCATGCCCTTTACCCGTTGTTGCTGCCGGAAGCCCGTAGGCACGACGGCGGCTCGCCGTAGGGGGTCGAGCCGCCGCGCCCCTCGGCCACCCTGCGCAACTAGTTGTTTTTTTACAACTAATTCTATATGGTTGATATCAGTCAACCATATTCTTTCTTGTTTTGGAGCCCCTTTTGTCCCAGGCACACACCACGAAGGCGGAACCGGAGAAATCCGAATCGGGCATGACCCACCGCCAGGTAATGCAATCACTGACCGGCCTACTCATGGGCATGTTCGTATCGATCCTCGCCGGAACCGTCGTCTCCACCTCGCTTCCCGTCATCGTCTCCGACCTCAAGGGCGACCAGACCTCCTACACCTGGGTGGTCACCGCGACCTTGCTGGCCACCACCATCTCCACCCCGATCTGGGGCAAGCTGGCCGACCTGTCCAACCGCAAGCTGCTGTTGCAGCTCTCACTGCTGATCTTCGTGGTCGCCTCGGCCATCGCCGGTTTCTCGCAGGACACCTCGATGCTCATCACCATGCGCGTCTTCCAGGGCCTGGGTGCCGGCGGCCTGACCGCCCTCACCCAGATCGTCATGGCCGACATCATCTCCCCGCGCGAGCGCGGCAAGTACATGGGCCTCTTCGGCGCCGTCATGGCGTTGGGCACCGTGGGCGGACCGCTCATCGGCGGGTTCATCACCGACGCGGTCAACTGGCGCTGGAACTTCTTCATCGCCCTGCCGTTCGCGGCCGTCGCGATCATCCTGATCCAAAAGACCCTCCACCTCCCCGCCCAGGCCAAGCGCAAGGTCTCCATCGACTACGCGGGCATCGTGCTGCTCTCGGCCGGCGTCTCGCTGCTGCTGATCTGGGTTTCCATGGCCGGCAAGAACTTCGAATGGGCCTCTGCGACCACCGCGTGGATGGTCGGTGGCGCCGTTGTCGCCCTGGCAGCCTTCGTGGTCGTGGAGCTCAAGGCCTCCGAGCCGATCATCCCGTTGACGATGTTCAAGAACAACACCTTCTCCCTCTCGGTGGTCGCCTCGATTTCCGTGGGCGTATCGATGTTCGGCACCTCGGTCTTCCTGGCCCAGTACATGCAGCTTGCCCGCGGCGCCAACGCCACCCAGTCCGGCCTGATGACCATCCCGATGATGGCGGGCCTGCTGGTGGTCTCCACCGTCGCCGGCTCAATGATCTCCCGCTTCGGCAAGTGGAAGGCCATCATGGTCTCCGGCTCGGTGCTGCAGCTCGTCGGACTCTACCTGCTGGGCACCATCCACTACGACACCAACTTCGTGCTGGTCTCCGTCTACATGTTCGCCCTCGGCGCCGGCCTGGGCATGGTCATGCAGAACCTGGTGCTGATCGTCCAGAATGCAGTCACCCCTGCAGAGATCGGCGTGGCATCCTCCGGCATCGCGTTCTTCCGCTCGCTCGGCGGAACCATCGGCGTCTCGGTCCTCGGCGCCCTGATGGCCACCAAGGTCGCCGACCTGATGGGCGCCAAGAGCGCCGAACTGGGCGCCGCCATCGCCGCGCTCGGCGAAAAGGGCAAGGCCGTGACTGCCTCGCTGGCCTCCGGAAACATCCCGGCCGTCCACTCCCTGCCCGACTCGGTCCGCTCCATCATCGAGTCCTCCTACGGCGACGCCGTGGCCTACGTCTTCATGGTTGCGGCGCCGCTGAGCATCCTGACCATCCTGGCAGTGGTCTTCATGCCGAACCTGGAGCTGGGCACGCAGACCCGCCACCAGCGCGCGGAGGCCGAGGCCGCCGTGGGGTCGAACCGCTCGGAGCTCGAGTCCGCCGAGCAGAACCTGGCCGAGGTGAGCGAGGCCGCCATGGCTGCGACCCCGCGCACTACTGACGAGAACGCCTCGGCGCGCCGCTGACATGGCCGCCGCCGTCGATCCCTTTGCCGCCGCCGAACCCGCCATGGCCGATGCCACCGTCATGGCCGGGCTGGTGGGCGAGGTCGAAAAGCAGTTCGCGACGATGTTCATCAACGCTCGCAACAGCATCCGGGCCCGGGCCGCGGCCATCCACCCGGAGCTGCCCCCGATGGGGTTCAAGGTGCTCACGACCCTCGCCAATTCGGGGCCCCGGCAGCAGGGATGCCTGGCCGAGTCGCTGGAGGTGGACAAGGCCATGATGAGCCGGACGATCAAACAGCTCGACCAGCTTGGCCTGGTCGAGCGGAGCACGGATCCCAGCGACGGGCGGGCCCAGTTGGTCTCGATGACCGTCGAGGCCCGGGCTCGCTTCGACGCGAACCTGGCCAACACCCGCCGGGTGCTCCACGACAGGCTCGCGGACTGGGAGCCCGGCGAGGTCCGCCGCTTCAGCGAACTGTTGGCCAAGCTGAACGAATCCACCATCTAGCAACCGGATTCCCAGTGGTCCCTGCCCCGGAACAATACGTTCCGGGGCAGGGACCACTGGCGTTTCGGGCAGCGGCCGGCTAGATGATGGAGTGCGCAGCCGCGGCAACGGACGGCGCGGCATCCTCCGCGGGGTCGCGCCGTCCGCTGCGCGTGGCCCCGATGCCCGCAACGATGACCAGCGCTATCCCCGCGATCGCCGCGGGGCGCGGCACCTGGTGCAGGATCAAGAGCCCGACGATCATGGCGATGGCCGGTTCCAGGCACATCAGCGTGCCGAACGCGGCCGTTGTCATCCGGCGCAATGCCAGCATCTCGAGGCTGAACGGGATCACCGGCAGCAGCAGGGCCAGCACAAACCCAAGCGCCAGCAGTTGCAGATCCAGGCGCGCGATCGCCGCCGGACCCGTGACGATCGTTGCGGCCAACGCCGCGACCGGCATCGAAACGGCCAGGGCGCCGATGCCGTCGACCGCATCACCGGCGCGCTGCGTGAGCAGGACGTAGAGCGCCCAGCAGACCGCGCCGCCCAGGGCGAAAAGCACGCCGGTCAGGTCCGCCGCTCCGTGCCAGGGCTCGGTCAAGCCGAGCACGCCGGCCGCTGCAACCAACGCCCACCAACGCCCTGCACCCCGGCCCTGGATGATGGCAACGCCCAGCGGGCCCATGAATTCCAGGGCGCTGGCGGTGCCCAGCGGGATCGTTTCCACAGCTTTCATGAACCCCAGCGTCATGCCTGCGGTGGCCAGGCCCAGCAGCGCACAGATCCCCAGCACGGCGCGGTCGAGCTTCAGCCTCCACGGCCGTGCGATGGCCACCAGGATGACAGCGGCCCAGGCCAGCCGCAACCAGGCGACGCCCTCGGATCCCACGGCTCCGACCAACCCGATCGACGCGGCCAGGCCCAGCTGCACGCAACCCATCGAGGCAAAGGCCATCATGGAGCCGAGGCCGGCGACGTTGCGTGTTGATGCGGGGGTTGAAGTCATGACTCCAGTAGAGCCGAGGCAGGTTGTCAGCGTCCACGCGAGAATCATCAACATATCGTTCAGGGATCCTGCACAATGGTGGATATGGAAACCCGGCGACTGCAGTACCTTTACGAGCTTTCCCGCGTGGGGTCGATGCGCGGGGTCGCCGACCTGTTGGGGACAACGACATCGTCCGTGTCCCAGCAGATCGCGCAGCTCGCCCGGGAAACCGGTGCCCGGCTGCTGGAACCCGACGGGCGCGGGGTGCGGCTCACTCCCGCGGGGCGCCGGCTGGCCGAACACGCGCAGACCATCCTCGCCGCAGTCGACGCCGCCAAGCTTGACCTGGATCCCGGGGCCGAACCGTCCGGCACGCTGCGGGTGGCCGGATTTGCCACGGCAATCCGCAAGACCCTGATGCCCGTCATCGAAGACCTGGCTGAATTCCATCCCCGGGTGGGGATCGTGGTGTTCGAGCACGAGCCGACCGAGGCACTGAAGCAGCTTGCGATGGACGACATCGACCTGGCCCTGACCTACGACTACAACCTCGCCCCGGACGAGGTCGGCACGGAAGTCGAAACCCTGCCGCTTTGGAGCACGCCGTGGGGCCTGGGCGTACCGAGCGCCGCAGCGGAACTGTTCGCGCCGTCCGCCGGCACACCCGACGCGGCAACGGTGTTCGCCGCTTTCCGCGACCACGACTGGATCGGGAATTCCCGCAACATTGCCGACGAGACGGTGCTGCGCACCATCTCCTCGATGGCGGGTTTCGAACCCGCCCTGCGCCACCAGTCAGACAGCCTGGACCTGGTCGAGGACCTCATTCTCGCCGGGTTGGGCGTTGGCCTGCTGCCCGAGGACCGCCCACGCCGGGAAGGAATCACGATCCTGCCGCTGCACCATCCCGACCTGAGGCTGCGCGCCTACGCCCGGACCCGCCGCGGCCGCAGCGCCTGGCCCGCCCTGGCCCTGGTGCTCGAGCGGCTGCGCCCCGGCTGACCGGCACTGCTGACCCCGCGGGCAGCGGGGCCAACCCTTGGGATGTCGTCACTCGGTGGGCCTGGTGGATTCGGCCACGCTCACGGTGGCCACCTCGTAAAACGGGTGCGCGGCCGTGTCGTTGTGCTCGTTGGCGGTGAAGCCCAGCCGCGCATAGAACTCGACGGCGCCCACGGAGGACTGCCATTCCATCCAGTACACGTCCGGCCGCTCGGCCGCCCACAGCCGAGCCCGCTCAAACAGGGCCCGACCGATGCCCGAACGGCGCTGATCCTCGACCACAAACAGGTCGTGGAGCCGGGCGGCCCTCCGGCGGGCCCGGATGGTGGGACCGCGGTCTTGGACGGCGGCGTTGCCCACCAGCTCGCCACCGAGTTCGGCAACAAAGATCCCGTGGAACGGGTCCTTCAACAGGGCGGCGATGTTCGCCTTGCTCTGTTCCAGGTCCAGGTCCATGGCTTCAACCATCACCGCCAGCGCCGGGACATCGCTGCGCACTGCCGGACGGACCAGATAGGAGCTCATGGATGCGGGCCTCTCGCCATGCGTCTGGCATTGCCCGGCGCGCTCAACGGTTAACACCCAGCGTAGGTGCTCGACCCGCGTTCCGCACCCCCTCTCGTGGCCGCGCGGAGCGGTCGGTGGCATGAAAAAAACCCGGGCCGTTCCCTCTTGGTCACTGAACTGTGAGGGAACGGCCCGGGAAACTTCCGGTGTTGCTGCGGCCTAGATCTCGCCGCGGCGGATCAGCTGGCCCTTGGGGGTCTTGAAATCGACCTCGGTGCCGCGGACGAACGTGCGGCGGACCTTGCCCGCGAGAACCTTGCCCTGGTAAGGGGAAATCGGGTTCTTGTGGTGCAGCTTGTTCACGTCGACCACAAAGCTGTCGCCCGGGGCGAAGAACGCGAAGTCGGCGTCGTTGCCCAGCGCGATGGCGCCCTTGTGGTGCAGGCCGGCGATTTCCGCCGGACGGGTGGACATCCACTTGAGCACGGTTTCCAGCTTGATGCCGCGGCGCTGCGCCTCGGTCCAGATCAGGGCCAGGCCCAGCTGCAGCGATGCGACGCCGCCCCAGGCAACGCCGAAGTCGCCGTTTTCGATGTCCTTCAGATCCAGCGTGGACGGCGAGTGGTCGGAGACGATGCAGTCGATGACCCCGTCCTCCAGGCCCTTCCACAGCAGCTCGCGGTTGGAGGCCTCGCGGATCGGCGGGCAGCACTTGAACGCGGTGGCGCCGTCCGGGATTTCCTCGGCCAGCAGCGTGAGGTAGTGCGGGCAGGTCTCGACGGTCAGCTTCACGCCGTCGCGCTTGGCCGACTGGATCATGGCCAGCGCGTCGGAGGAGGACAGGTGCAGGATGTGGGCGCGGGCCCCGGTCCAGCGGGCGCGCTCGATGACCTCGGCGACGGCCACGTTCTCGGCGCCGCGCGGGCGGGAGGCCAGGAAGCGGTCGTAGTGGTCGCCCTCGGCGTTCGGCGCGCGGTCGATGGCGCGGGAGTCCTCGGCGTGGACCAGCATCATGGAGTCGAACGAGGCGATCTCGCCCATGTCGTCTTCCATCTCGTCCGGCTCGAGGTACGGGAATTCCTCGACGCCCGAGTGCAGCAGGAAGCACTTGAAGCCGAAGACGCCGGCGTCGTGCAGCTTGCGCAGGTCGGTTTTGTTGCCCGGAATGGCACCGCCCCAGAATCCCACGTCGACGAAGGCCTTGGGCCGTGCGGCGGCCTGCTTGAGTTCCAGCGCCTCGACGTTGACGGTCGGCGGGATGGAGTTCAGGGGCATGTCCACGATGGTGGTCACGCCGCCGGCTGCGGCGGCCTTGGTGGCGGACTCGAAGCCTTCCCATTCGGTGCGGCCCGGCTCGTTGACGTGCACGTGCGTGTCTACGAGGCCCGGGATCAGCACCTCCTCGTCGGTCAGGTCGATGGTCGTCGTGCCACGCAGGTTGTTGCCCAGGGGCTCGATGGCGACGATCTTGCCGGCGCGGATGCCGACCTCTCGGGCGACGGTGCCTGCGGTGGTGACGATGTGCTCGCCACGGATCACCAGGTCGAAATCGGCACCGGCGCCATGCGCTGAATCATCGCTTGGCGTCGTGTCCGCGGCGAGCTCTGTGTTGCTCATGGGATTCATTCCTTACGTTGTTGAGGTGTGGTGGGGGTGCTAGCTGACGACTGTGTTCAGGTCGGAAGGATCTGTCGTGCTCAGCAGCATCGGTGCGATGCGCTCGGCCGCCTGGGTCACCAGGGCCTCGGCGTTGTCCATTGAACGACGCACATCCGGTTCGAGTTCCTGCAGGGAGACAACGTGCACGAATCCCGCGGCTCTCAGTTCATCCGCGCCCAGCAGCGTGCGCCCGCAGATGGCAAAGACGGGGACCCCGTGGCGGGCCGCAAGTTCGGCCACCCCGATCGGCGTCTTGCCCTCGAGCGACTGGCTGTCCAGGCTGCCCTCGCCGGTGATCACCGCGTCGGCGCCCTCGAGCGCTCGTTCCAGCCCCGTGAGTTCCAGGACCACGTCGATGCCGCGCCTGCGGGTCGCGCCCAGCACGGCCAGGGCCGCGAAGCCCACGCCCCCTGCGGCGCCGGCGCCCGGGGCAACGGCCTGGGCCGCCACTGTGACGGGGTCCAGCGCCAGGCCAAGCACGCGGGCGAAGTTGGCAAGACCGGCGTCCAGGAGCTCGACGTCCTGCCGGCTTGCACCCTTCTGCGGCCCGAACACCGCCGCCGCCCCATTGGGGCCGGTGAGCGGGTTGTCCACATCTGCCGCGAGCACCACGGCGCTTTCGGCGATGCGCGGGTCAAGCCCGCCCAGGTCCACGCTGGCCAGGTCGGTCAGCGCCCCGCCGCCGCGTGGCAGCTCGGCACCGGCCGCATCCAGCAAGCGTGCCCCGAGGGCCTGGATCATTCCGGCTCCCCCGTCGGTGCAGGCGCTGCCGCCGACGCCGAGCACGATTTCCCGTGCCCCGGCGTCCAGCGCGGCAGCGATGAGTTCACCCGTTCCGTAGCTGGTAGCCCCCAGCGGATCCTTGGTCCCGCCCGGAAGCAGGTCCAGCCCGGAGGCGGTCGCCAATTCGACGACCGCGGTTCCCTCGCGGAGCCCGATGGAACCCGCAACGGGCTCCCCGGTGGGGCCCGCGACCGTCAGTTCGCGGGCAACGAATCCGGCGTCAAGGGCCGCACTGAGCGTGCCCTCGCCGCCGTCCGCCACGGGCACCACGCGGGTGCGCAGCCCGGGGATCTTGCGGCCCAGGCCCGTCTCGACGGCACTGGCCACCTGGGCCCCGGTGAGGGAGCCCTTGAACTTGTCGGAGGCGATAACTACCAGCATGATGGGAGGTTTCCTTTAGGCGGAGATGTCGGCCCGAAGACCGGTCTCGGCATCCATGAGGACCAGAGCGCTCGGCGCGTCCTCGGCCGCGGCGGCCAGGTCCTCGAATTCGTTGACCGCATCCAGTTCAGCACCCATGGCGATGTTTGTCACCCGTTCCAGGATGACCTCGACGACAACCGGCACCTGGAATTCCTTGACCAGGCGGCCGGCCTCGGCGAAGGCCTCGGCGAGCTTGGACGGATCCTCCACGCGCACGGCCTTGCAGCCCAGGCCCTCGGCGACCTTGATGTGGTCCACTCCGTAGCCGTTGGTTTCCGGGGAGTTGATGTTGTCGAAGCCCAGCGAGACGTGGTAATCCATCTCGAACGGACGCTGCGACTGGCGGATCAGGCCCAGGTAGGAGTTGTTGACGACCACGTGGATGTACGGCAGCTTGAACTGCGCGCCGACGGCCAGTTCCTCGATCATGAACTGGAAATCGTAGTCGCCGGAGAGGGCGACGACGGTGGAGTTCGGCTTGGCCCGGACGACGCCCAGTGCGGCGGGACCGGTCCAGCCCAGCGGGCCGGCCTGGCCTGCGTTGATCCACTGGCGCGGACCGTAGACGTGCAGCATCTGCGCGCCGGCGATCTGGCTCAGGCCGATCGTGGAGACGTAGGTGGTGTCGCGGCCGAAGGCCGTGTTCATTTCCTGGTACACGCGCTGCGGCTTGATCGGGATGTTGTCGAAGTTGGTCTTGCGGTGCAGCGTCGACTTGCGGGCGGTGCACTCGTCGGCCCAAGCCGAGTAGTCCGGCAGGGTGCCTGCGGCCTGGCGGTCGCGGGCTGCGGCGAGCAGCTGCTCGATCGCTGCCGCGGCGTCGGAGGTGACGCCCAGGTCCGGCGCGAAGACGCGGCCGATCTGAGTGGCCTCGATGTCGATGTGCACGAACTTGCGGCCCTTGCGGTACGTGTCCAGGCCGCCGGTGTGGCGGTTGGCCCAGCGGTTGCCGATGCCCAGCACGAAGTCGGAGGCCAGGAAGGAGACGTTGCCGTAGCGGGTGTGGGTCTGGATGCCGACCATGCCCGACTGCAGGCGGTGGTCGTCCGGGATCGAGCCCCAGCCCATCAGG
This sequence comes from Paeniglutamicibacter sp. NPDC091659, assembly GCF_044756805.1. Classification (NCBI taxonomy): domain Bacteria; kingdom Bacillati; phylum Actinomycetota; class Actinomycetes; order Micrococcales; family Micrococcaceae; genus Paeniglutamicibacter; species Paeniglutamicibacter sp. NPDC091659. Next base: position 205,249 of record NZ_JBIVTO010000001.1, on the reverse strand, counting down.
GTCGGGGAGACCGGGATGTTCAGCAGTTCGGCCAGCTCGACGAGCTGTGCCGAGGCGTTGGCGTTGATGACGCCGCCGCCGGAGATGATGATCGGGCGCTCGGCCGCGACCAGCATGTCCAGGACCTTCTCGATCTGGGCGCGGGATGCCGACGGCTTGTCTGCGGCCAGCGGCTCGTAGGCGTCGATGTCGAATTCGATCTCGGCCAGCTGCACGTTGATCGGCAGGTCGAGCAGGACCGGGCCGGGACGTGCCGAGCGCATGATCTGGAAGGCCTTGGCGAAGTAGCCCGGGATCTGGCCCGGCTCAAGGATGGTGGCGGCGAACTTGGTGACCGGCTTGGCGATGGTCTCGATGTCCACTGCCTGGAAGTCTTCCTTGTGCAGCTTGTCGGTCGGCGCCTGGCCCGTGATGCAGAGCATCGGGATGGAGTCGGCGATCGCGGCGTACAGGCCGGTGATCATGTCGGTGCCTGCCGGGCCGGAGGTGCCGAGGCACAGGCCGATCTTGCCGGTGGCACGGGAGTAGCCGTCTGCCATGTGGCTGGCGCCCTCAACGTGGCGGGCCAGCGTGTGGCGGATGCCGCCGTGGGCCTTCATGGCCGAGTACAGCGGGTTGATGGCGGCACCCGGAAGGCCGAAGGCTTCGGTTGCGCCTTCCTTTTCCAGAATCAGTGCAATGGCGTCTACTGCGCGCATCTTGGTCATGGGTCCTCGTCCTTAGCTTGTGGCCCGGGTCCCGACCTGTCTGATGCGGTTGGTCATCCGGGGGAAAAATTGTGAATCGTTGGGAAGTTTTACGGTCGCCGGCACCCATCAGGGAGCGGATGCCGGCGACCGAGTCTTGCCGGGCCCCCGCCAGGAGGAAGGCAGGGGGCCCGAAAAATCAGGAAGCGGAAAGAGCCGCAACCTCGGACTTGCCGGAGAGTCGCTCGACACCGCGGAACAGTGCCGAGTGGTCAAGGGCGCCGTCGCCGCTGGCCACGGTGGAGGCCACGAGCTGGGCCACGATGGCACCGAGCGGGAGGATCACCCCGGCTTCGCGGGCGGCGGAGGTCACGATGCCCATGTCCTTGTGGTGCAGGGCCAGGCGGAAGCCGGGCTCGAAGTTGCGGTCCAGGATCTTCTGGCCCTTCTGGTCAAGGACCTTGGAGCCGGCAAGGCCGCCGCCGAGCACCTTGAGTGCCGCGTCGGTGTCCACGCCGTATGCCTCGAGGAAGACCACTGCCTCGCTGAGCGCCTGGATGTTGGCGGCAACGATCAGCTGGTTGGCTGCCTTGACGGTCTGGCCCGAGCCCGAGGGACCCACGTGGACGATGGTCTTGCCCACGGCGTTCAGGACCGCTCCTGCATCCGCGAAGTCGGCACTGTCGCCACCGACCATGATGGAGAGTACCGCGTCGATGGCGCCTGTCTCGCCGCCGGAGACCGGGGCGTCCAGCGGGCGGATGCCTGCGGCGCGGGCCTCGGTGGACAGGCGTGCCGCCACGTCCGGGCGGATCGAGGAGTTGTCGATCCACAGGGCGCCGAGCTTCGCGTTGGCGAAGACGCCGTCCGCGCCGGTGACGACGCCTTCGACGTCGGCGGAGTCCGGAACCATGGTGATGATGACGTCGGCGCCGGTGACGGCCTCGGCAACGCTGGAGGCGCCAGTGCCGCCTGCGGCGACGAGTTCAGCGACCTTTTCCGGGCTGCGGTTGTAGCCCGTGACGTTGAATCCGGCCTTGGTCAGGTTGATGGCCATGGGCAGGCCCATGATTCCGAGACCGATGAAGGCGATGTTTTGGGTGTTCGACATGTCTAGCTCCTGAAAATTCTTGGGTCCGTGACGGGGAGGTGGCGTTAGGCGTTCTGGCGGATCAGCCAGTTGAAGGCGGTTTCACGTTCCTGCTTGTATTCCAGGGCGATGCCTCCGGTGTAGCCAAGTTCGCGGGACCGGGTGATCCACTCGCCCAGCGGCAGGGTTCCGGTTCCTGGTGCGCCGCGGCCCGGCGCGTCGGCGATCTGCACGTGGCCGAATTCGTGGGCGTGCTTCTCGATGACAGCGGCGACGTCGTCGCCGTTGACCGACAGGTGGAAGAAATCGGCGAGCAGCGCGATGTTCCCGGCGCCCGTTTCCTTGACCTTGTTAACAACCGACAGGGCGTCGGCGGCGGTCTTCAACGGGTAGGCGGGGGTGCCGGAGACTGGCTCGATGAGCACAGTGCCGCCGATCGATGCCACGCCGGCGGTTGCGACGAGCAAGTTCTCCAACGCGAGCGCGTCCTGTTCCTCAGGGGTGTGCTCGTCCTGGCGGTTTCCGTACAGGGCGTTGAATGCCTTGCAACCGGTGGCTTCGCCGATAGCTGCAACAACGGCAACGTTGTCCTTGAATTCGGAGTCTCGTCCGATCCAGGAAACGAGACCGCGGTCGCCCGCGGGCATGTCGCCTGCGAAGAAGTTCAGTCCTGCAAGTTGAACGCCGGCGTTCTTAATGGAGGCAACGAAGGCGTCCACGTCTGCATCTGCAGGGACAGCCGTGGCAAATGGCCACCAGAATTCAACGCTGTCGAACCCCGCAGCCTTGGCCGCTTCGGCGCGTTCGAGCAACGGAAGCTCGGTCAGCAGGATTGAACAGTTGACGGTGTAAGACATCTTCGACTCCTTCACAGGATTATTTCCGCAGAGCGAAATATGATTATTGCTTTATGAGAACTTTAGCGAGTGGCGCCAGTCACTGTCAAGGGGTTTCAATTCCGATCAATGGGCGACTTTGCCGCGCGGCAGTGCTGATAATGACGCAGATAATACAGTCTCAAAGCGGCCATGACCCACACGTTTACCCACGTCAGCATTCCACTATATTTCCACAATGCGGAAATGCTTTTCTTTTGGGTGGAATCGTGTCATCATTTTTTCAGCAGCTGTAATCCCCATCACACCGCTCGGCCGAAAGGCGCAAATCCCATGACTACCCCAAACGTGAGCACCTCGCGACGCAAGGCTCCGGCCATCGTCGATCCACTTGAGCTCAACCCCCACGACCTCAGTGCAACGCTCTACAACAACGACCTGGCACCGACCACCAAGAAGGGCCGGACCTGGTCCAGCTACAGCATCTTCACGCTGTGGGCCAACGACGTCCACTCCCTTGGAAACTATGCGTTTGCCATCGGGCTCTTCGCTCTCGGTTTGGGCGGCTGGCAGATCCTGCTGGCACTCGGATTTGGCGCAATCTTCCTCTTCGCGCTCCTTAACTTCTCCGGGTTCATGGGCGAGAAGACCGGTGTCCCGTTCCCGGTCTTGAGCCGCATCGCCTTCGGCATCCGCGGGGCGCAAATCCCCGCACTGATCCGTGGCGCAGTCGCAGTTGCCTGGTTCGGCATCCAGACCTACCTGGCCTCGGTCGTTCTGGCGGTCATGGTCCTCGCAGTGGCACCGGGTGCCGCGGCTATCAATGACAACAACATCCTCGGGCTCTCCACGCTCGGCTGGATCTGCTTCGTGTCCCTGTGGGCCATTCAGCTGGTCATCGTCAGCTACGGCATGGAAATGATCCGTAAGTACGAGGCCTTCGCCGGCCCCGTCATCCTGTTCACCATGGGCGCACTGGCGATCTGGATGTTCATCCAGGCCGGCGGTTCAATCGCATGGTCGACCGGTGAAGCCAAGACCGGTGCGGACATGTGGCTCGGCATCCTGGGCGGCGGCGCACTGTGGGTTTCCATCTACGCCACCTTCGTACTGAACTTCTGCGATTTCACCCGCGGCGCCAAGTCCAAGGGCTCGATCGTACGCGGCAACTTCTACGGCATTCCGCTGAACATGCTGCTCTTCGGCGTGATCGTGGTCGTGATGACCGGCGCCCAGTTCAAGATCGACGGCACCATCATCCAGAGCCCTTCGGACGTTGTCGAATCCATCCCGAACACCTTCCTGCTGCTGGCCGCCTCGACGGCACTGCTGGTCCTGACCATTGCCGTGAACCTGATGGCAAACTTCGTCGCCCCGATTTACGCGCTGACGAACCTCTTCCCGAAGCACCTGAACTTCCGCCGCGCCGGAATGATCTCGGGCGTCATCGGCCTGCTGATCCTGCCGTGGAACCTCTACAACTCCCCCGCAGTCATCACCTACTTCCTGGGTGGCCTGGGCGCCATCCTCGGCCCGCTGTTCGGCATCATCATGGCCGACTACTGGATCATGCGCCGTGCCAAGGTCAACATCCCCGACCTGTACCGCACCGACCCCAAGGGCACCTACTTCTTCACCCGCGGCGTGAACTTCCGGGCAGTCATTGCCCTGGTCGTCTCCGCGGTCGCGGCCCTGATCCTTGCCTTCTCGCCGGCATTCACCCACCTCTCCTCCTTCGCCTGGTTCATCGGCTCCGGACTGGGTGCGATCGTCTACTTGGCAATCGCCAAGCACGGCCAGGACTACAAGGACGTCAGCGGCGAAGAAATCGCCGTCGCACCAACCCACTAACCGCTTCGTCCCACTTCGCTAGCCACCAAGGAGTTTCACAATGCGAATTCTGGTCCTCAACGTCAACACCACGGCCAGCATGACCCGTTCCATCGGGGACTCGGCCCGTTCGGCAGCCTCGCCAGGCACCGAAATCATCGAACTGACCCCGAACTTCGGCGCAGATTCCTGCGAAGGCAACTTTGAAAGCTACCTGGCTGCTATCGCAGTGATGGACAAAGTGGTGAACTACACCGAGCCATTCGATGCAGTCATCCAGGCGGGTTACGGCGAACACGGCCGCGAGGGCCTGCAGGAACTGCTCGACGTTCCGGTCGTGGACATCACCGAGGCCGCCGCATCGACGGCCCAATTCCTGGGTCACAAGTACTCGGTGGTGACCACGCTGGATCGCACCGTTCCGTTGATCGAGGACCGGCTGAAGCTGGCCGGACTCACCGATCGCTGCGCCTCGGTTCGGGCCAGCGGGCTGGGGGTGCTCGAGCTCGAATCCGATCCGGAGCGGGCGGTGGCCGCGATCGTGGAGCAGTCCCGCCAGGCCGTGGAAAACGACAAGGCCGAGGTCATCGTACTTGGCTGCGGAGGCATGGCGGAACTCGAGGCACGGGTCGCCGCGGCGACCGGGGTACCCATCGTGGATGGCGTTCGGGCAGCGGTGACGATCGCCGAATCCCTGGTCCGTTTGGGCCTGAGCACCTCGAAGGTTCGCACCTATGCCACGCCGCGGCCCAAGGTCGTGACCGGGTGGCCGATCACCAAGGAAAACATCGCGGCTGACGTGGCATCCCGCTGATTCCGGCTCCACGAAGAACGTCCCCGGCAGAATTTCTGCCGGGGACGTTCTTCATTTAATCAATGGCCCGGGCGGAACTTTGAAGCACCCCCGGCAACAGGGCACCAACCCCAACAAAATACAACAATGACCAGTACAAACATCGCCGCGGACTTCTAATCCGGCCACCGACTGGCAAATCCCGGAAACCAGCCTCGACTGTGGCGACGAGTGCGCCGGTTGCCGGCGTGATGGCGCCGGACACCGAGGGTTTCCCGAACATGCCTCACAGTGGCTTTGGAATGCGAGAATTTGCTTTGGTCCGGCAGATGAACCGGTGGCAGAGGAACGAAAATAGTCCGTGCCCGCTCGCTTCAAGAACGGCGGGCGCCCCGGGATACCCCGGAACGGATTGTCGTGGCCAAGGGCCGATCATGAGACCTTGACAGCCCCCGAGTACTTGGTGTTGGCCTTGAAGCCGACGTTCTTCTTGGTCCAGGCAGACGGTCGGCATGTGGTCTCCAGCCGCAGCGTCTTGCCGGCATCGGCAGTGGTCGTCGTGTAGTTCAGCCGTGAGGCTCCCTTGATGTCCTTCTTGTCCCGCTGCCATTGGAATGCACACTTGGAATCGCCATCGACCCAGTTGTTGACGGAGAAGCTGTCTGGTCGTTGTGCCCGAATTGTTTCACCGGCACGTGCGGTATTTTGCGAAACCCGGGGTGCATCGAATACGACCTTGCCCGGGGTGCAGAGGATCAGGTTCCGGCTATCGCGAACCGTGAGCCTGCCCAGATCGTAGATCTTCATCATGACGACGTCGGCCATGCCTGTTCCGGGCGACACGACGCTCATGATCTCTGAGTGCGCTCCCTGCCAACCGATTGCGATGTCGATGTACGCGTCTCCGGAGCCGCGCGGGATCGTGTATTTCTGCCCCTTGGCGAGCTTCTTGGCTTTTGTGCCCCGCTCGATGTAAACAGAATCCATGGACTTGGCTTTCAGCAGAGGCTTCAGCGACTGGTTGAAGTTGCCGGAGAACCCTGCCGCTTCCAGTTTTGGCAATTTCGCCAAGGAGGTCATGTTGACCTTGCCGGAGACAACATTGGTACTGACTGCAGCCAGCTTCGGCAGGCGGGACAGCACCGTGTAGCTCATGGCCTTGCTGGTCGACACATCCACAGCTTGCAGGCCCTTAAGCTTGCCGACGTTGGCGAAGGTGCTCACCTGGGTCGGCCCAATCCTCAGTTCGTTGACCCGCGGGAAATCCTTGAGGAAAGCGAAGGACGCGTCGGTTACGGAGTGTCGATATACAGGCTCTTGATGCCCCGCTGGCTGAGTTTGGCGGTTCCCTTGATCTTCAGCTTCTTGCCCGCGTCCAGGCTCAACGACTCCAGATTCTTGGCGCCCTTCAGCGGCCCAAGATCGGCGAGGTCCTTGCAGACGATTTGGGCGGCCGTGCCCAGGTTCTTCTTCGTCATCACGTCGCGGCTGCAGATCCCGGTCGAGTCGACCGGCTTCGTGTCGTTCACGCCCTCGCCGGGCTCAATCACCCACCTGACGCACGACGACCTCTGGCGCAACCGCAGCGTGGCCGACCTGGCCAACGTCTCCCATTTGGGCCGACACGGCCGCTGAGGGCATGGACCGGGCCCTGCCGGACAGCAAAAAACCGGGTGCATGTGAATCCAGGAAGATTGGATTCACACACACCCGGTTTTGGCCGTTGAGCCTACAAGGCGCCTATTTACAAGGCGATCTGGCGGTTCTGGTCCTTGTACAGCAGATAGCGGAAGTTCGACGGTCCACCGGCGTAGCAAGCCTGCGGGCAGAAGGCACGCAGCGACATGTAGTCGCCTGCCTCGACCTCGACCCAGTCCGCGTTGAGGCGGTAGACGGCCTTGCCCTCGAGCACGTACAGGCCGTGCTCCATGACGTGGGTTTCCGCGAACGGAATCGAGGCACCCGGCTCGAAGGTCACGATGTTCACGCCGAAGTCGAACGCCACGTCCTCGGGATCAAGCATGCGCGTGGTGCGCCACTTGCCCTCGGTGCCCGGCATTGCGCCCGGCACGACGTTCTTCTCGTTGCCAACGACCGGGCCCGGTGCTGCGACGCCGGCCAGCGGCTCGTAGCGCTTGCGGATCCAGTGGAAGGTGGCGATCTCGGCGCCGTTGTTCAGCACGGACCATTCGGCACCTGCCGGAACGTAGGCGTAGCCGCCCTCTTCCAGCTTGTGCTCGGCACCGTTGATGGTCACCGTCAGCTCGCCGGCGACGACGAAGATGAACGACTGGACCTCGGCCTGCGGCTCCGGCTTCTGCGAACCGCCGCCCGGGGTGACCTCAACGATCGACTGCGCGAAGGTGGTCGAACCGCCGGCAACCGGGCGGTTCAGCACCCAAGCCCGGGTGCCCGTCCACTCGGGGAAGACGGAGGTGACGATGTCGCGCAGCACGCCGCGCGGGATCACCGTGTACGCCTCGGTGACGATGGCACGGTCGGTCAGCAGATCGGTCTGCGGCGGGTGTCCGCCGTAGTTCGTGTAGTAGCTAGCATCGGCACGAGTCTCGGTGTTAGGCATTGGATTCCTCCGTCTGTATTGCTCGCGCCAGGGCGATCGATTCAAGGGTGGTCACGGAAATCTCGGCCTTGGCCGTGATTTCCTCGGCGGTCAGCGCGCCGCAGATCAGGCCGCGGCGGATGAAGTTCGCAAGCGCCTTGGCGGTTGCGGGCTCGTCCATGATCGCGGATTCGAACTTGTGCACGTAGTTGCGCAGGCGGGCCGCGGCTGCCTCGAAACCCTCGCGGTAGAACGCGTAGGTTGCCAGGTAGCGGGTGGCCAGCTGGTTCTGGTGCAGGTCCCAGCCCTGGTAGATGCCGCGTTCCAGGTGGCGGCGCACCAGGCGGGCATGCAGTGCCCAGGCGCGTTCCATGGCTTCGGGATCGCCCAGCGGCAGGATGTTCGTCGAGCCGTCGGAAAGGTGAACGCCGGTGCCGGCGACTGCAACCTGCATGACGTTCTTGGCGTAGTCCGCAGCGGGGTGCTCCATCGACTGGTAGGCCGCGGCGATGCCGAGGGAAGCCGAGTAGTCGTAGGTGCCGTAGTGCAGCGAGGAAACGCGTCCCTTGCCGGCGTGGATCAACGCGGCGGAAGGCACTGTGCCCTCGTGCGAGAGGATCAGCTGCGGGGTTTCCATCTGCACCTCGAAGCGCAGGCGGCCCGCGGGCAGGCCGTGCACCTCCTCGAGCTTTTCGCAGACGTAGACCATGGCCTCGACCTGGTCGATCGTGGTGACCTTGGGCAGCGTCAGCACGAGCCCCTCCGGCAACGGACCCTGGGCGACGAGTTCGGAAATGAACAGGTCAAGGGTGCGCAGCGCGCGGGCCCGGGTGGGCGCCTCGAAGCACTTGAAGCGGATGCCGATGAAGGGCGGTGCCACGCCGTCGGAAACGGCCTTGGCTACCTGGCGTGCGGCCTCGACGACCGCTGCATCTTCCTCGGCGTCGCTGCGGACCCCGAATCCGTCCTCGAAGTCCAGACGCAGGTCCTCGATGGGTTCGCTGTTCAGCTTCGCAGCCACCAGCTCGGCCAGGGCTGCGGGGTCTTCCAGCCCGAGCTTCTGGGCCAGGGCCGCAAGCCCCGCAAAGCCGCCCGCTGCGTTCAGCGCGTCGGCTCCCCATTGGGCGGGAAGCTCGGGCGTGAAACGGTCGGCCGGGACATACGCGGTGTGGATGGGCTGGCGGCGCCCGTCGTCGCCCGGGTAGCTGTTTGCCAGCAACTCGTCGGTGGCGGCCAGTCGCGATTCAACCTCGGCCAGGGCCGCGGCATCCAGTGCGTGACGGGGGCTCACTTGGCCACCAGTTCGGTGCTCAGCAGGCGGTAGGCCGGAAGCGTGAGGAAGTCCTCGAAGTCTTCCTCGCGGCCCGAGACCAGGCGCCCGATGAGGGCGGCGGCCGGGACGTAGAACTTCTCGAACTCCGCGGCGTTGTCGACCTCGCCGCGCAGCTTCTCCACCTGGACGGCGAGGGCCTTGGAGACGAGTTCGGCGGTGATGGTGTTGCCGGTGTCGGCGGCCACGACCTTGTTGTTGATCTGCTGCCAGATCTGCGAACGGGAGATCTCCGCGGTTGCGGCGTCCTCCATGAGGTTGTGGATGGCCACGGCGCCGGTGCCCGAGAGCCAGACGGCGGTGTAGGCGACCGCCACGTAGAGGTTGGCGTTGACGCCGGCCTCGGTGACGGAGCCCGGTGCCGAGGCGACGTCGAGCAGCTGGTCGGCGGTCACGGAGACCTCCGGGCGCTGGCGGTCGACCTGGTTCGGCTTTTCGCCAAGCACCGAGTCGAAGACGTCCTTGCAGATGGAGACCAGGTCCGGGTGTGCAACCCAGGAACCGTCGAAGCCGTCGTTGGCCTCGCGGGTCTTGTCGTTGCGGACCTTGTCAAAGGCCGCTGCGGTGACCTCTGGTTCGCGGCGGTTCGGGATGACTGCGGCCATGCCGCCCATCGCGAAGGCTCCGCGCTTGTGGCAGGTCTGCACCAGAAGCTCGGTGTAGGCGCGCATCATCGGGGCCGTCATCGCCACGTCGGCGCGGTCCGGCATGATGAACTTCTCGCCGGCTTCACGGAAGTACTTGATGATGGAGAAGAGGTAGTCCCAGCGTCCGGCGTTCAGGCCCGAGGCGTAGTCGCGCAGCTCAAAGAGCATCTCGTCCATCTGGAATGCCGCAGGGATGGTCTCGATAAGCATGGTGGCACGGATGGTGCCGTGCTCGATGCCCAACTCGGCCTCGGCGAAGGCGAAGACGTCGTTCCACAGGCGGGACTCGAGGGCGGACTCCATCTTCGGCAGGTAGTAGAACGGGCCCTGGCCCGATTCGCTGAGAACCTTGGCGTTGTGGAAGAAGTGCAGGCCGAAGTCGACGAGGGCGCCGACGGTTGCCTCGCCGTTGATCAGCAGGTTGGCTTCCTGCATGTGCCAGCCGCGCGGGCGGACCACGACGGTGGCCAGCGGAGCGTCGGTGCGCAGGGCGTATTCCTTGCCCTCCGGGGACACGAACTTCAGGGTGCCGCGGGCGGCGTCGCCCAGGTTGGCCAGTGCGTCGATGACGTTGTGCCAGGTCGGGGTCGAGGCATCCTCGAGGTCCGCGAGCCACACCTTGGCGCCGGAGTTCAGCGCGTTGATGGCCATCTTGGCAGGGGTTGCCGGGCCGGTGATTTCCACGCGGCGGTCCTGCAACGCTGCAGGTGCCGGTGCGACCTTCCAGTCGCCGTTGCGGATCTCGGCGGTGGCCGGGTCGAAGTCCAGGGTTCCGGTGCGGGCTGCCTCGGCGCGGGCCACGCCGCGGGCCTCAAGCAGGGAATCGCGGGTGGATGCGAACTTTTCGTGCAGTTTTCCAACAAAGGCCAGTGCCTCGGCGGAGAGGATCTCTTGGGCCTGTGCAACGGCCGGGTAGTGGGTGACGGTGATAGTCATTGGAGGCGCTCTTTCTTGCTACTTGTTCTTGGCTGCCGCGTTGACGACGGCTTCGGCCACATCGGAGGCCACATGCGGGTCAAAGACGCTCGGGATGATGAACCCCGGGTTCAGCTCGTCCTGGCTCACGCGGGCGGCGATTGCGTCGGCCGCGGCCAACAGCATCGAGTCGGTGATGTCCGAGACTCCGGCATCGAGCAAACCGCGGAAGAAGCCGGGGAATGCGAGCACGTTGTTGATCTGGTTCGGGAAGTCGGAACGGCCCGTGGCGACGATGGCCGCGTGGCGTCCCGCTGCGATCGGGTCGACCTCGGGATCCGGGTTGGCCATGGCGAAGACTATTGCGTCCTTGTTCATGGAGGCAATGTGCTCCTCTTCGAGGATGTTCGGTGCGGAGACGCCGATGAAGACGTCGGCGCCGACCATGGCCTCGTGCAGGGAACCCGTGAAATTCTCGGGGTTGGTGTTTTCGGCCAACCAGTTGCGGTGCGCATCGGGCGAGACATCTGTCTTGCTGATGGCGCCGTTGCGACCACAGGCGATGATGTTGTTTGCGCCGCGTGCGGCCAGCAGCTGGATGATCGCGTTGCCCGCGGCACCGACGCCGGAGACAACGATCCTGACCTTGTCGATCTGCTTGCCGACCACCAGGAGTGCGTTGGTCAGCGCGGCAAGGGTGACGATTGCGGTGCCGTGCTGGTCATCGTGGAAGACCGGGATGTCGAGCTCTTCGCGCAGGCGCGCTTCGATCTCGAAGCAGCGCGGGGCTGCGATGTCTTCGAGGTTCACGCCGCCGTAGACGGGTGCCAGGGCCTTGACGATCATGATGATCTCTTCGGTGTCCTGGGTGTCCAGGCAGACCGGCCAGGCGTCGACGTTGGCGAACTGCTTGAACAGTGCGGCCTTGCCTTCCATGACCGGCAGTGCAGCGGCGGGGCCGATGTTGCCCAGGCCCAGGACGGCGGAACCGTCGGTGACCACGGCAATGGTGTTGCGCTTGATGGTGAGGTTGCGGGCGGCCGCCGGGTTCTCGGCGATTGCCAAGCAGACGCGGGCAACGCCCGGGGTGTAGGCGCGCGAGAGGTCGTCGCGGTTGCGCAGTGCGACCTTGGGGACGACCTCGAGCTTGCCGCCCAGGTGCATCAGGAAGGTGCGGTCGGAGACGTTGCGGACGGTGACACCCTCGAGCGCATTCAGAGCGTCGCGAATGAGATCCCCGTGGGCCGCATCGGTCGTGTTGCAGCTGACGTCGACAACCATGTGGTCATGGCCGGATTCGGTCACGTCCAACGCGGTGATCGAACCGCCGGCCTGACCAACGGCAGCGGCGAGTTCGCTCGTTGCAGTAATCGTTGCAGGGGTTTCGACCCGAAGGGTCAATGAATAGCCTGGGCTAGGTACAGCCATGAGGTCCTCCTCGAGAAAAGTTTTCCGTATAGTGGATACTATTATCTACAGGATGAAAATACAAGCCCCAAATGTGGCTTGGCTCATACATTTTCCGCCACACTTCCGGATCGCGGAATAATTATCACGCTCTCCGGTAAGTTAAGTACAGACCCTTCCATCGATCCCCCACTTATGAGGAGCTTCGTAATGTCCGAACCCAAGGCGGCATCCGGCGTCCAATCCGTCGAACGCGCGTTTGAGCTGCTGGAAGTCATCGCCCGCGCGGGCGGAGAAGCAGCTCTCAGTGAGCTCGCCGTCGATACTCCCCTGCCGCTGCCAACCATCCACCGCTTGCTGCGGACCCTCGTAGGCATCGGCTACGTCCGGCAACTGGCGAACCGCCGCTACTCCCTGGGCCCGCGACTCATCCGCCTTGGCGAGGTCGCCAACCGACAGCTCGGCGCCCTGGCCACGCCCGTGCTCAAGAACCTGGTGAACACCCTGGGGGAATCGGCGAACATCGCGGTCCTCGACGGCGACATGGTCACCTACATCGCCCAGGCACAGTCGCCGCAGTCCATGCGCATGATCACCGAGGTCGGACGCCGTTCCACCCTTCACGGAACCGGCGTGGGCAAGGCCATCCTGTCCGTCCTGGATGACGATCGGGTCCGTCGCCTTGTCGACCAGGCCGGAATGGCCGTTTACACGCCCAACACGATCACCACCGTGAGCCGCCTCTTTGCCGATCTCGAACAGATTCGCCGCCGCGGATACGCAATCGATGAAGAAGAGCAGGAACTTGGCGTCCGCTGCTTTGCGATGGCAGTGCCCGGCGCACCGACCCCGATGGCAATCTCCATCTCCGGGCCCGTCACCCGCGTCACCGAGGAATTCGCCGAACGCGCCATCCCCGAACTGAGGAACGCCGCCCAGCAGCTGTCCAGCTCCCTTGCCGTGCGCGTCGACTGACCGTTCGCACACAATCGGCCAAGGCAGCATTCGAGCCTGGCTATAAACGCAGATCACCCGGGGCCGCATGAACGGCCCCGGGTGATCTGCGTTTTCCGCCGCGAATGGATCGCGAACCAAGGGCCGGGGTGTGTCCGTTCGACTGCGGCGGAATCCGGGCATGGCACCGAACGCAAAAGCGGGGCGGGTGTCCGAAGGCCCATCTCCTCCGATCACCCGCCCCGCCAGTCATCTGGTTGGCAGTTGTATTCCCCGCCCGCTAGGCGTGTTTGAACTCGTTTCCTTTCACCCTGTGCCCGGCATTTTCAGCCGGGACCCGAATACCGACCCTGGCCAGCTCCTGCTGGTGCTGTTCAAGGGCCTGTTTGAACTCTTCGTCGCTCACCACCGGCACTTCCTCGCCGTCGGCGTCGATAAGCTTGCCTGCCACGTAGTGGTCACCGTCCATCAGGCTGCGGACTTCCTCTTCACGCACCATGCGCGGCGGAGCCGCGACAAATACCGATGCATCCTTCTTGGGCGTGCCGAACTTCATTTCGTTGAACAGCAGGTTCAGGAGGATGGCCATGACCGCGGCCGAGCTGATGCCCGAGTGGAAAATCGTCCCGAACCAGGTGGGGAACGCATCGTAGAAGTCGGGCTTGACGATCGGAAGGCAGCCGAAGGCAACCGAGGTGGCAACGATGATCAGGTTGAGGTTTCCCTCGTACTTGACCTTGCTCAGCGTGCGGATGCCGGACGCGGCCACGGTGCCGAAGAGGACGATCCCCGCGCCGCCCAACACCGCGGTGGGCACGGCGGCAACGACCCGGCCCAGGATCGGCAGGAGGCCAAGCACCACCAGGATGCCGCCGCCGGCGGTCACCACAAAGCGGCTCTTGACGCCGGTGATGGCCACCAGGCCCACGTTCTGGGCGAAGGCGCTCTGCGTGAACGTGTTCAGGAACGGCGCCACCATGCTTGATGCCATGTCGGCCCGCAGGCCGTCGGCGATGCGGCGCGAGTCGACCTTGGTGCCAGCAATCTCGCCCACGGCAAGGATGTCCGCGGTGGTTTCCGTGAGGATCACCAGGACCACGATGGTCATCGAAATGATGCCGCCAAGCTCAAAGACCGGCCAGCCGAAGGCCAGCGGCTGCGGGAAGGCAAAGAGTGCGCCATGGCCGACCTTGGAGAAATCCGCCATGCCCAGCAGCAGCGCCAGGACGGTTCCCAGCACCATTGCCAGGAGGATCGACAGTCGCGAGATGGCTGCATTGCCGAGCTTGGAAAGCAGCAGCGCAATCAAGAGCGTGGCGCCGGCCAGCCCGATGTTCTCAAGGCTTCCGTAGTTCTCGGCCTTGGCGTTCCCGCCCATGGCCCAGTTGGCAGCCACCGGCGTCAGCGAAATGCCGATCATGGTGATGACCACGCCGGTCACCACCGGCGGGAAGAAGCGCACGATCCTGGCGAAGAAGGGAGCTATCAGGAAGCCGACGGCGGAGGCCGCGAGCACGGCCCCGAGCACGGCCTGGATTCCCCCGCCGCCGTTGACGATTGCCACCATGGTGGCCACCGAGGCGAACGACGTGCCCTGCACCAACGGCAGCTGGCAGCCGAAGAACGGGATGCCCACCGTCTGCAGGATGGTTGCGAGGCCGCCGACAAAAAGACAGCTGGCGATCAGGACGCCGATCTCTTCCGAGGACAGCCCCGCGGCACCGCCGATGATCAGGGGCGGTGCGATGATGCCCCCGTACATGGTCAGCACATGCTGCAATCCATAGGCGATCGTCTTGCCCAAGGGAAGCCGCTCGTCCTCGGGTCGAAGTTTGGTAGTTTTGACTTGCGTAGCGTTCACAACTGACCTCCTAGTCGGTTGCTGCGATGAAGGGTGCGCCGGTGGTGCTACACCGGCGCACCCTGTTACTCATCGCTTAGCAAAAACCGGGTGTGTTTTCCCAGATCGGATGCGTGGCGGGGACTCCCTCACGCGTGATGGTTGCTTCAATGAGTCCGTACGGGCGGTCCGCCGCGAAGAAGACTTCATTGGGGTTGTCCTGGCCGAACGGAGTGAGGTCCACCAGGAAGTGGTGCTTGTTGGGAAGCGACATCTTGATCTCATCGATTTCCGGATGCGCTTCGAGCACCGCACGGCCCATTTCAAACATGGTCTGCTGCAGCGCGTACGAGTGGTTGTTGGCGAATTCCGCGAGCAGGTGTCCACGGACCGAGGCGTAGATCGCGTCGAAGTCGAGCTCTCCCCCGTTGACGACCTTGGTGTTGTAGCGCCAACGGGCGGTGACATCCGTGGCCAGGATGCGGTCCGAGGTTTCCTGCAGCGTGGTGTAGCGGTCGACGGGAAAACCGTTGAACTCGCTGCCCGTGGACTTCAGGACAGTGAGCCCCTGGATGCCTGCAACAATGTTCTTCTCGCCTTTGGCAATCTCGAGAACCGCGGTGCGGACCTCGGACTTGTTGCGGGAGAACGCGTGGTCGTGGTCGTTGATGCGGTCCCAGAAGTACTGTTCGGCCGACCAACGGCCACCGGTGATCCAGTCGAATTCACCGGTGAAGTGCGTTCCCAACCGAACCAGAAAGTTCTCGATGGCTCCCACGCCGTCACGGGCCAGGCCGTAAACCGTGTTCTTCTGGGTGTCGGTGGGCACCACCAGGGCGTTGTCGCCATCGATGTGCGCACGGGTGAAATCGCCATGGAGTTGCGAAGTGACGTTCAGGTCCTCGATCTCGTGGCGCTTGGTGTCGCGGGTGATCTTGACGAGCCGGACTTCGGCCTTGCCGTACTGGTTCTGTCCCAGGACGATCTTGGTCGAAACAGGGGTTTCGATCTTTGTGGCAGTCATTGTATTAGCTCCCTCGGTACGTGGAAAATGCAAACGGGCTGATAAGAAGGGGTACGTGGTAGTGATCGGCGGTGTTGCTCACCAGGAAATTGATCGTTACCGCGGGGAAGAAGGTTTCCGTACCCTTCGACCCGAAGTAGGCACCGGTATCGAATGAAACCCGGTATTCACCTGCTTCAACCTGCACCGGACCAAGGTTTGCGATCCGACCATCACTGTCGGTCACCCCGGTTCCGATTTCTTGCCAACCGGATGCCGTCTTGGCTTCCAGCGTGGCCTTGACACCGGAGGAAGGCCTCCCGGTCCCGGTGTCGAGTACATGGGTTGTGATGTGGCTGCGATTTGTCATGATTGCGGGCTCAGAGCTCCTCAAAGAAAGTTTTGGCGAATGCCGCTAGTGCGCGGAAACGGGCTCGAAGAGCGCATCGAGGCGAAGTAACGCGATTTCGCGCAACTGCTGCCCGACCTCGCGCGTTTCCTCTTCGTCGTCGTTCAAGAGTCGTCGATCAAGCTCGGCCAGGATTTCTTCACTGCTGCGGCCGGCGGCGCGAATGAGAAAGACACGGTCAAACCGCTGTTCATAGGCACGGTTTCCCGCGGAGAGGGATTCCTTGATGCCCTCGCCCAGAGCGAGTGTCGACTGTTCCGCGCGGCTCAGTGTCGCTTCGGCCGAGCCGCCCTCGGCGCGTTCGCCAATTCGAGGGTGATGGGCCAGTGCCGAGGCGATTTCTTCCGCGGATAGCGGCGACGCGGCAAGCCCTGCATGAGCAACAAGATTGTCGATCGAGGCGAAGGGGCGCTTGCCGACGATGGAATCAATCCATCGGTCCACATCAAGGCAGGGACGAAGGACGCTTGCAGCGGCAGGGGCGTCGAGGGTGTTGAAATGCAACAAGTTCATGGGTGATCAGCTCTTTCAAAACTTTTAGGCCACGCCCAAACGCTGAACACCCTTACCACCGGCAACGCCGGCTTCGACTCGATGTTTTTGAATCGTGGAAACTTTCTTCGTTATATGTAACCCGCATCACAGCCTTGCCGTCAAGGGTTTTCCGAAAATAGCTCCCTCGACCCCTCGGCGCGCCCGAAACATTCGACCCTGGAGGCAAGATTTCACGCCAACCCCTTGTGGAAGCACCGAGATTAAGGTCATAATTATTCCGTCAGACAAAATCAATATTCCGCGATATGAAAACAATCACCTCGAAGGGGGTAAACATGAACACCGTCGATTCAGCAGCTGAATCATCCAAAGGACATGAAGCACTGGCATCCGGAGAACTATCTGTGAGGCCTTTCATCGCGATGTTCGAACCCATTCGAGGCCTGGATCCCGATTTCGGACCCGGGACTTCGCGGAACAGGAAGTCGACATCGTGGTGGTCTTGGCTGCACCGCAGCAAGGCACACAGCTAAATCCACGGATGCAGTAGCAAGCATCAACACCCCACCAGACCACGAGGGGATGCCATTGGAGGCGCCATGGCATCCCTTCGTTTGTGGTGTTTAAGGACTGTTTGCGCTCCAAGGGACGACCTTCGACCAGGTCCCGCCACACGGCCCACCCACGACATGAACTCGCCGCGTACGCGCAGCCTGGCTCCTGCTGGCTGTTGGGGCCCGACCGTCTTTCCCATGGCGATGGCGCGTCGCTCCATGGCCGCGTGGCGCGTTTCCAGCGGCCCACCCAGCGGCCAGGCCCGGTCCTCTGCGGCATCGCCCCAGACACGTTTCCAACCTGGCTCCAGCGCACTTCGAGCCCGGATGGGGCACCGTCAAGCGCGCAGACCCGGATCCAAGCCACAGCGATCGACGTGGGTGACAGGCGACCCCGATGCGCACGCCCGGAATCCACGAATTGCCTCGGCGAAAAGGACAAAGAAAATGTCCCCGGCATCATCAGCCGGGGACATTACCCCACAATCCATGTCACGGGCGGCTTCGGTTCCGAAGCCGCCCGTACTGACCGTTCGAGCTCTGGCTGCTAGGCGTCTCCGCCTGCACCTCCGCTGGTGCCGGCGTTGACGTCGTTGAGCTGGTACTTGGCGAAGGCGGCTCCCGGCGCCGAAGCGTCGACCTCCCCGCGCTTGGCCAGCATCTGCAGCGTGCGCACGACCATTGACTGGGCGTCGATCTTGAAGAAGCGGCGCGCAGCGGCGCGGGTGTCGGAGAAACCGAACCCGTCGGCGCCCAGGGTCGCGAACTCGTTCGGCACGAACTGGCGGATCTGGTCCGGCACCAAGGACATATAGTCGGTGGCGGCAATAACCGGTCCCTGCGCACCCTCAAGCTGCTGGGCGACGAACGGAACGCGCGGCTCCGAGCCTGGGTTCATGAAGTTTTCACGCTCGGCAGCCAGGCCGTCGCGGCGCAGCTCGTTCCACGAGGTCACCGACCACACGTCGGCCGATACGCCCCACTCCTCGGCGAGCAGGCGCTGGGCCTCAAGTGCCCAAGGCACTGCAACGCCCGACGCCATGAGCTGGGCGCGGGGGCCTTCCATGTGGTTCTCGGAGACCCTATAGATTCCCTTGACGATGCCTTCGACGTCCAGGTCCTCGGGTTCCTTCGGCTGCTGGTACGGCTCGTTGTAGAGCGTGATGTAGTACATCACGTTCGGGTCCTCGTGCTTGCCGCCATACATGCGTTCCAGGCCGGAGCGCATGATGTGGCCGATCTCGTACCCGTAGGCCGGGTCGTAGGTGAGCACCGCGGAATTGGTGGCCGCGAGGATCGGGGAGTGGCCGTCCGCGTGCTGCAGGCCCTCGCCGGTCAGCGTGGTGCGGCCGGCGGTGGCGCCCATGATGAACCCGCGGGTCATCTGGTCGGCGGCCGCCCAGAAGGAGTCGCCGGTGCGCTGGAAGCCGAACATCGAGTAGAACACGTAGATCGGGATCAGCGGCTCGTCGTGGGTGGAATACGCGGTGCCGGCGGCCGTGAAGGCCGCGACGGCGCCGGCCTCGTTGATGCCCGGGTGGATCAGCTGCCCCGCCGGGGATTCCTTGTACGCCAGGACCAGGTCGCGGTCCACGGACAGGTAGTTCTGGCCGGCCGGGTTGTAGATCTTGGCGGTCGGGAAGAAGGCATCCATGCCGAAGGTGCGCGACTCGTCGGGCACGATCGGGACCACGCGCTTGCCGAAGTCCTTGTCGCGCATCAGGTCCTTGAGCAGGCGCACGAACGCCATGGTGGTGGCCGCCTGCTGCTTGCCCGACCCGCGCGAAGCGGTCTCGTAGGCCTTGTCCTCCGGGAGGTGGATCTCCTTGGACTTGGCGCGCCTCGAGGGGACGGAACCGCCGAGGGCGGCGCGGCGTTCCATCATGTACTTGAACTCGGCCGAGTCGTCGGCCGGGCGGTAGTACGGCGGCAGGTACGGGTCGGCCTCCAGCTGCTCGTCGGTGATCGGGATGCGCAGGTAATCGCGGAAGCCCTTGAGGTCCTCCAGCGTCATCTTCTTCATCTGGTGCGTCGCGTTGCGCGCCTCGAAGTGCGGGCCCAGGCCGTAGCCCTTGACCGTCTTGGTCAGGATGACCGTCGGCTTGCCCTTGAACTCGGTGGCGGCCTTGTAGGCGGCGTAGACCTTGTGGTAGTCGTGGCCGCCGCGCTTGAGGTTCCAGATCTCCTGGTCGGTGAGGTCGGCGACCATTTCCTTGGTTTCCGGGGACTTGCCGAAGAAGTGCTCGCGCACGAAGGCGCCGTTCTCGGCCTTGTAGGTCTGGTAGTCCCCGTCCGGCGTCTCGTTCATGATCTTGACGAGAGAGCTTTCCTTGTCCTTGGCCAGTAGGTCGTCCCACTCGCGGCCCCAGACGACCTTGATGACGTTCCAGCCCGCGCCGCGGAAGAACGCCTCAAGCTCCTGCATGATCTTGCCGTTGCCGCGCACCGGGCCGTCCAGGCGCTGCAGGTTGCAGTTGACCACGAAGGTGAGGTTGTCGAGCTTTTCGTTGGCCGCAAGCTGCAGGAACCCACGAGCCTCCGGTTCGTCCATTTCGCCGTCGCCCAGGAAGGCCCAGACGTGCTGGTCGGAGGTGTCCTTGATGCCGCGGTTCTGCAGGTAGCGGTTGGACTGCGCCTGGTAGATCGCATTGGCCGGGCCGATGCCCATGGACACGGTCGGGAACTCCCAGAAGTCCGGCAGGGAGCGCGGGTGCGGGTAGGAGGGCAGGGCGTGGCCCTGGCGGGACTTTTCCTGGCGGAAGCCGTCCATGTCCTCCTCGGAGAGGCGGCCCTCCATGAAGGCGCGGGCGTACATGCCCGGGGAGGCGTGGCCCTGGAAGAAGACCTGGTCGCCGCCGCCGGGGTGGTTCTTGCCGCGGAAGAAGTGGTTGAAGCCCACCTCGTACAGGGTGGCGGCGCCGGCGTAGGTGGAGATGTGTCCGCCGACCCCGACGCCGGGGCGCTGGCCGCGGTGGACCATGACGGCGGCGTTCCAGCGCATGTAGGCGCGGTAGCGGCGTTCGACCTGCTCGTCGCCCGGGAACTCGGGCTCCTGGTCCACGGGAATGGTGTTCACGTAGTCCGTGGTGTGGACCAGCGGCAAATTCACGCTGGCCTGGCCCGCTCGGCTCATGAGGGAACTCATGATGCCTTCCGCGGTTTGCGTTCCGCGTGCCTGGACCAACGCATCAAATGATTCGATCCATTCAGAGGTTTCCTCTGGATCGAACGACGATGCTTGAGCGAACTCATCAACGAGGGTCATGGGTGTTTCCTTCAGATGTGGAGAGGGGTGGCTTCTTGTGGTCACCATTTGAAGCACGAGAGTATTTCACTGTACGAAATCTTTCTCTCGCATACTAAGATTAAGTGAACGCTTTCTTAAGCCCAGAAGTCAACGCCGCGTCATGAATTTCCGCAATATTTACAGAATTTCACGCCGCATGGCACGTCCTCCTGAGACGCATCCTCGCAACCCGTTTGCGATCACAAGGACATGCGGAAGACTTGTGCCCATGCCCCACGCACCCGAAAATTCCTGGCCATTCGCATCGGATAGCCACAAACATGCACGTGGTGCGGTCGGCTTGGAGATGCAGTTCGCATCGATCCCTGCGGGGACCATGCAGCTGCGGGACGCCCGATCCTCATCCACGCGCACCGTGGAACTCATTCCCTTCGAAATTGGAACAACTCCGGTGAAATTCGGCCAGTGGCCCAACCCGGGCACTACGACCAACATGCAGGACTCTTTGCCAGCACACCCAGTGATGTGGTTTGCGGCAATAGCTTGGTGCAATGCCGAGTCGATTGCCGCCGGGCTGAAGCCCGCTTATGTCGTCAACGGCCGAGAGGTCCACTGGAACGTTGATGCAGACGGCTACAGACTGCCCACGGAGGCCGAATGGGAATGGGCCTGCCGCGCGGGAACCACAGAGCCAACATACGGGCCCCTCGAAGACATCGCTTGGACGGCAGCCGACAATGTCACAGGACCGCAAGGCGTTGCACTGAAGCAGCCAAACGACTTCGGCCTTTTCGACATGATCGGCAATGTCTGGGAATGGTGCTGGGACTATGCGGACACCGCGAGGTACGGGGATTACCGAAGTTTGCGAGGAGGAGGCTGGGCGGACAAGAAGTGGAGTTGCCGCGCGGCGGTGCGCCGCGGAAGCGCTCCCGACGCGGTGTTGGAGGATGTCGGGTTCCGGGTGGCACGCGGCCCCGTCGGAAAACATCGCGACGCCGCCGCCCAAGGCTGGTCCGCCGAGGCCGACCGCCTGCGCGCCGGCATCCGCGGCCCCTTGCCTGTTGGCTGGACGCCGTTGCGCGGTCTGCTCTAATCCAGCGAGAGCCCGCAGGCGCGGACGACCGCCGCGGCTCTCCCCCGTACGGGCGTATAGTTTTTCCCATGTTCGATTTCATCTCGACCCAGCTGCCCACGCGGCGTCCGGAGGTTGCCGGCGTCTTTTCCGCCGGCTCGAGATAACACTGTCTTTCGCGGTTCTTTTCCCGCGCCATACGGCGCGGTTGATTCCGTAATGCGGACTTGGCCCGATTCCGGGCGCCCTTGAACGGTTTCTTTCCCACCCGAATCACCTTCCCGCCTCGTGCCCGGCAACTGCCGCCGAGCGGAAAAGACAGTTAGGCAACATTCTTCATGCTTCCCCTCACCGAACAGCAAATCCGGTCATCGTTCATCAACGCCTCGCTCCGCGAGCGCAAGTCACTTACCCTGCCGAGCAACTTTGACGAGCTCTCTTGGGAAAACCTCGATTTCCTCGGTTGGCGCGACGAAAAGCTTCCGCTCATTGGCTACGTGGTTGCGTTCCTGGACGGCGAACCCGTTGGCATCATGTTCCGCAAGGCCGACGGCAAAACCCGCAATCGCCCCCAGTGCTCATGGTGCGAAGACGTCAACCTGCCCAACGACGTGACATTCTTCAACGCAAAGCAAGCCGGGCCCGCCGGGCGCAACGGCGACACCATCAGCACGCTGGTGTGTGAGAAGTTTGAATGCTCGGTCAACGTCCGCACGCCGCAGTCCCTGCCGTATGTCGGCTTTGACCGGGATGCGGCAATCGCGCACAGGATCCAGGTGCTGCAGGACCACGTGCAGAACTTCACCCAGCGGGTCCGCGACGGCGAAAAGTAGGACACTTCCCGTGCAGGCGAATCAATCGTCTGCACCGGAGGTTGGCCTGTACGTGGCGAGTCGCGGACAAGACGTCGAGGAATGATGCTCTGAACTCATGGTCATTCCGTCCTGTCTCGGGACCCCCTGAACTGACGTGCGTGAAACAGCCTTTTCCCGCTCTGTAACCGACATGCACGGAAGATATTCCGCACAGTAGGATCGTGGAAACCCACCACCCAAGACCCGTTCGGGGACAACACCACGAATCAGTCGACTCGTTGACAGCCAAGGACCACCCCCATGAATGCTTCATCCCCGCAAGACACAGCATCGAACCCCCTGACCCGAACAATCCTTGTCACCGGCGCCGGTTCGGGCATCGGGCAGGCGGTGACTCGGCGCATGCTGGCGTCGGGATGGAATGTGGTGCTAGCCGGTCGTCGGGAACAGCCGTTGCTCGACACCGCGGCACAGCACCCGCAGGCCATGGTGGTTTCCGCCGACATCACGGATCCGGAGGCCGTGGAGGAACTTTTTGCGGCGGCCATTGAACGGTTCGGACGCATCGACGTGCTTTTCAACAACGCCGGGATCTTCGGGCCCGCCGCAAACATCGGCGAACTCAGCCCCGCACAGTGGCAAGAGGTCTGCGCAGTGAACCTCAGCGGCGCCATGTACTGCGCCGGTGCGGCGTTCAGGCACATGCAGCACTCCGGCGGCGGACGGATCATCAACAATGGGTCCATCAGTGCCCAGGTTCCACGCCCGTCAACGGTTGCCTACGCGGTCACCAAACACGCAATCACGGGCCTGACCAAGTCCATCGAGCTGGACGGACGGGCCCACGGCATCACCTGCTCCCAGATCGACATCGGAAACGCCGCCTCGGAAATGATGCAGGATGTCGGGGCCAACTCGGGTGCGCTCCAAGCGGACGGAAGCCGCAAGCCGGAACCAACCTTTGACCTGGAGCAGGCCGCGGCGACCATCGAATTCATTGCAGCGTCCCCCGCCAATGTCGCAGTCAACCACGTGACCATCACGGCCGCGGGCATGCCGTTCATCGGCAGGGGCTAAGGGCTACATAAAGTCCGCGAAGACCCGCTCGAGCTTGGTGAAGGAGGATTCCCAGCCGGCACGGGCGGTTTCGATGACCTCCACGGGCAACGGACCCTGGGTGATCTTCAGCAGGGAACCGTTGGGACGGTCGAAGAGCTCGACGCGCATTTCGATGACAAGGCTCAGTGTCATCTCGTGCGGGCCGTCCTGGCCCACGAGCAGCTCATGCTCGCGCACCTCGGTAAACTTTGCCTGCACCGGGGAGGTCTGGGTCGGGTCTTCCAGGGAGTGCATGACGAATTCCTGGACACCGCCGACGCGCGGGTCAATGGTGACGGTGTCAAGGTGAACGCCCCAGCCCTCGGGGCCAAACCATTCGGCAAGGATTTCGGGTTCAATAAAGGCCGCCCACAATGCTGGGCGCGGCACGGCGAATTCATGTTCAAGTACGAGTTGTCCCATATCCATGCGCACGAGATTACCGCTAATCCGCCGCCGAACCGAATGCCGGGCTCGCCCGTGCGGAGCCTCCCGGGGTGAAATGATGTAGCCCATGACAATACTCAAATCGGTTCTGCTCTTTGGTGTTGCGGCGCTGCTGGAAATCGGCGGCGCCTGGATGATCTGGCAGGGCATCCGAGAACACCGCGGCTGGTTGTGGATCGGGGCAGGAGCCATCGCGCTGGGGCTCTACGGTTTCGTCGCCACGCTGCAGCCCGACGCGAACTTCGGCCGGATCCTGGCCGCCTACGGCGGGGTGTTCGTCGCGGGCTCGTTGCTCTGGGGCGTGCTGGTTGACGGGTTCCGGCCCGACCGCTGGGATGTCGCCGGCGCCATCGTCGCACTGGGCGGCGTGGCCCTGATCATGTACGGGCCGCGCAACGCCTAGGAACCGAAGACGGCTTTGCCTGTCTCCGCGTCGACGGGCAGCGAGGAATGTTCGTGGGCGACTGACCACCGCCCCTTGGAACGGTGCAACGCGACGGTGAAACGGTTGGTGACGGAACGCAGCCTCTTGCCCTCCGGAGAAATCCCGGAATATGTCACCAGCGCCGAGACGAACGCCAGGTCGCTGCCGTTCATGGCCTGCACGTCGTTGAAGGCCACCTCGACCTTTTCGTCGTTCAACGACGAGAACCACTGCCCGACGACCGGCGCCCAAGCTTCACGGCCGCGGTACTCGGTTTGATCCCACGCGTCGAACACCACCACCTCATCCGCGTAGAGGCGCATGAAGCCGTCGAGGTCCCTGCCCCACACCGCCGCGGCGTACGAGGCCAGGAATGAATCAACGGGTTCCATCGCAACGCTCATGCGGCGGTCCTTTCTGCAGGTGCGGCTTCCACGCCGCCTGCAGGCGATGCTACACCCCGGGCACACCGGTTAGGCTGATCGCATGATTCCGGAAACCCCGCCGTTCCCCGCACTGAAAGCCCGGGCACTGCTCTTTGACATGGACGGAACCCTTGTCGATTCCACCGCCGTCGTCGAGGGCCTGTGGACGGATTTCGCAAGGCAACACGGAATCGACATCGGCGAACTGCTTGATTACTCGCACGGACGCCAGACCCTGGACACCCTGCGCCGGTTCCTGCCCGGTTCCCCCGGAGACCTGGCCAGGCTCGCCGCCGAACTCGAAGCACGGGAGGTCGACCGAGTGGAGGGAATCATCGAGATCCCCGGCGCCGGGGCATTCCTGCAGCAGCTGGGAAACGTCCCACATGCCGTTGTCACCTCGGCCGGACGGACACTTGCCGAAACCCGGCTGCGGGCCGCCGGCCTGCCCGTCCCCGAGGTCCTGGTGGCAGCGGAGGACGTCATCGCCGGCAAGCCGTCGCCCGAGGGCTACCTGCAGGCGGCAGCGGAACTGGGGATCGACATTTCCGACTGCGTGGTCTTCGAGGACGCGCCGGCCGGGCTGCAGTCGGCCGTCAATTCGGGGGCCGCCACCGTCGTCGTGGGAACCCACGAATCCCCGTTGACGAGACGCCTTCCCCGCATCAAGAACTACAGGGGTCTGCGCTACGCGGGCGGGTTCGTCACCGGCGCCGACGTCCCTTGAAAACTTCGCGCCGGTGCCCGGCCCGCCCTTGAATTCGGCATCGGGCGATGTTGCACTGTTTCCCATGGGAAACGACCAAAACACCGTGCTTGCCATCGGGACCAAGAAGGGCCTTTGGCTGGCCCAGAGCCGGAACCGGCAGGATTGGACGCTCACCGGGCCGCATTTCACGACCCTCGAGGTTCCGTCCGTCGCCATCGACACCCGAGGCGGCCGCACCAGGATCTTCGCCGGGGTCAACGACTGGCACTGGGGACCCACCGTGGTGCACAGCGACGACCTGGGTGCCACCTGGTCCGAGACCGAGAAGGGCGCGGTGAAGTTCCCCGAGGACACAGACACCGCGCTGGCCCGCGTCTGGCACATCCGCCCCGACACCGCCGATCGCCCGGGCGTCGTCTGGGCTGGCTGTGAACCCATTTCCGTCTTCAAGTCCACCGACGACGGCGAGAACTTCGAGCTGAACCGCGGGCTCTGGGACCACCCGCACCGCAGCGAATGGGGTGCCGGATTCGGCGGGGCCGCGGTGCACAGCATCGTGCCTAACGCTGCCGACTCGAACGTGGTCCACGCGGCGATGAGCACCGGCGGCGTGTACCGCAGCACCGACGGCGGAGCCTCCTGGGAACCCCGGAACAAGGGCATCAAGGCCGACTTCTTCCCCGAACCGTGGCCCGAGTTCGGCCAGTGCGTCCACCACATCACCGCGGACGCGGGAGACCCGGACAGGCTCTACGCCCAGAACCACGGCGGCGTCTACCGGACCGACAACTCCGGCGATGAATGGACAAGCATTGCCCAGGGGCTTCCCGCCGACTTCGGGTTCGTGTTCCTCGCCCACCCGCGCACCCCCGGCACCGTCTGGACCATTCCGCTGAAGGGCGCCGAGGAACGCAACCCGGTGGGCGGGCGGCTCTCCGCCTACCGGTCCACCGATGCCGGGGAGCACTGGGAGGAACAGCACGACGGGCTGCCGGAGCCCGACTACAACGCGGTGCTGCGCGACGCGGCGGCCGTGGACGACAACCCCGGCTCCGTCGGGGTGTACTTCGGCACCCGCGGCGGCGAGGTCTTCGCGAGCCCCGACGAGGGCGCCCACTTCAACACCGTCGCCCAGCGGTTGCCCGACGTGCTCAGCGTGCGCGCCGCAGTGGTTGTTGGCGGCTGAGCATGCAGACGATCCAGGTCGAGGTGCCCTCGGTGCTGGCCTCGACCCTCGGCGGGAACCGCAGGCTCGAAGCCCATATGCCGGTGGGCTCCAACGTCGGCAACCTCCTCGACGAGCTCGGCGAGGCCTACCCGCTCTTTGCCCGCCGGGTCAGGGACGAGCGCGGGCAGGTGCGCCGCTTCGTGAACATCTTCATCGGGCCTGACAACATCCGCGCACTGCAGGGGCTGGAATCCGAGCTGCCCGCCGGCTCCACGGTCATGATCATGCAATCGGTGGCCGGAGGCTGAGGCGGGCCACGGACACCGACATGCCCGGCAGCGGGCACCCTCGCCGGATCCGGAGACCGGCACTACGCTATGGTCATGAGCAACCTGGAGACCGCACCCGAAGAACTTGTGTGCAACGACCACCACGCATGCGCAGGCATCGAGCTGCTGGCCCCGCGCAACGTTCCGCTGGGCGGGCCGCGGGCCATGGATGTGCGCAGGACCCTGCCGCAGAAGCAGCGCAGCCTGATCGGCGCCTGGTGCTTCCTCGACCACTACGGGCCGGACCCCGTGGGCGAATCGGGCGGCATGCGCGTTCCGCGCCACCCGCACACCGGCCTGCAAACCGTTTCCTGGCTCTTCACCGGCGAGATCGAGCACCGCGACTCCGCGGGGCACCACGCCATGGTCCGTCCCGGCGAGGTCAACCTGATGACCGCCGGGCGCGGCATCAGCCACTCCGAGTTCTCGACCCCCGACACCCGGGTGCTGCACGGCGCCCAGTTGTGGATCGCGCTGCCGGACCGGGCCCGGCACACCGCGCCGACCTTCGTGCACCACCGCCCGGAGCCCATGGGAACCGCGGACTGGATCGTACGCGTGTTCCTTGGGTCGCTCAGCGTCTCCGGCGACCGCGGGGCCGAGCACTACTCGGCCTCCCCCGTCCACACGCACACCGAGCTGGTGGGTGCCGAGATCCTCATGGAACCGGGCGCACGGATCAAGGTGGCGCTCAAGGCGCACCACGAACACGGCATCCTGCTCGATGCGGGGTCCCTGAAGGTCGAGGCGGACGACGTCCCGGTCGACCACTTGGCGTTCCTGCCCGCCGGGTTCCAGGCCGTCACGCTGACCGCCGGAAACAAGCCCGTGCGCGCGCTGCTGATCGGCGGCGAGCCGCTCCACGAGCAGATCCTCATGTGGTGGAACTTCGTGGGTCGCACCCACGAGGAAGTCGTGAAATACCGCCAGCAGTGGCAGGCGGAAATCGGCGCCGAACCCGGGGACGGATCGGCCAGGCGGTTCGGCGATTTCCCGGACGGCGAACCCGCGCCGCTGCCCGCCCCGGTGTTGCCCACCGTCCGCCTGCGCCCGCGCGACTAGGCGCCACACGCCCGATGATTCCCGCACCCTGCGACTTCGCGGGGGCGGCCGAAGGAAGGAACCCATGAGCCTGGAGATGGAGCTTGAACGGCTGAGGCGATCGCTGAGTGAACGGGCCGAGCTCGGCGACCTGCTCCAAGCCAAGCGCGAGGTGGAACATTTCGTTTCCTACGCCTCGGCGCAGCAGGCGGAAGACGCCTGCGCGCACTTCGAAAGTGCCGGCTGGTCGGTCGACCGTTCCGACGGGCAGGATGCCAACGGACTGTTCCCGGTGCGCGTGTACCGGCGGCAGGCCCTGGACGCGGAGCACGCCGAACGCTCCATCCGCGCGGTCTACGCCATCAACGAGCAGCACCAGGGATACTACGACGGTTTCGGTGCCATGGCGGTCCTGGCCGAGGGCAGCGAGCCGCCAGGGTTCTTCAGCCGCCTTTTCGGCCGGCACACCGGTGACGGATAGGGGGCGGACCATGGGCGAAATCCACCTCGGGCAGATCGCCGAACGGCAGCGCTATGCCCTGTTCGACGGCGACAAGGTCATCGGCGCAGCCCACTACCGGGACCTGTCCACCGACCACGGCATCGAGCGCGTCTTCTTCCACACCGTGGTCGACGAGGCCTACGCCGGGCAGGGGCTGGCCGCGAGGCTTGCCGCCTTCGCCCTGGAGGACACCATTGCGCAGGGGCACAAGGTCGTGGCGGTGTGCCCCTACATCAAGGCGTACACGGCCAAGCACCGCCAATACGACGCCCGCCTCGTGGCGCCGGGGGCCCAGCACCTGCGGATCCTGCCGACGGCGTAGCCGCCCGGCCCCTGCGGTTGCGGGGCCCGTTACTTGGCGCGCTCGCGGTTGAACTTCTTCTGGCCGATCACGGCATGGGTGATGGCCGCAGCGGCGAGCACGGCGCAGGTTCCCACGCCCCAGGTCAGGATCGTGTCGCGCGGGACCCAGCTGTAATCGGTGGTGCCGAAGAGCCCTCCCAGCGTCACCCAGGCCGTCAGCGCACACAGGAGGATTACGGTGAGCCAGCGGCCCAACGGGGCTTTTGCTTCGGGGGTTCCCATGGTTTTCGTGCCTCGATCGGTAGTCGTTGTGCGGCGGTCGTTGCGCCAGTCCGGACTTCAGTCGGCCAGCTCCGAGCCCAGCTCCCGCAGCGCTTCGCGCAGTATCAGGATGGCCTTGGGGCCGACCCCGTGCATGGCCTGCAGGGCCTTCTCGCCCAAGGCCGCGGCCTGTTCAAGCGTGGTGATTCCGTGGGCGTTCAGTGCCCGCGTTGCGGGGGCGCCGATCTTCGGCAGTTCATGATCGCTCATGCTCCGAGTGTATTGCGCACTTCGACCGCCTGCACGGTCTTTTCAACGGCCCGAGTCCGCGGGGTCAAGACGATCAGCGCCAGTCCGATGAGCGCGGTGAAGGCGAACACCGCGACGAACGAGTCGTTTCCGCTGAAGGCGGCGAAGATCAGCCCGGCCGCGGCCAGCGCAAGCGCCGAGCCCATGGAGTCGGCGATGGCCAGCGCCGAGGAATTGAATCCCTGGTTCGCGGTGGTCGACAACTTGATCATGTGCACGTTCTGCCTCGGATACACCAGGCCCATGCCGGCCCCGCCGAGGCCCCAGGCTGCGATCGCCACGAAGGCCGGCCAGTGCCAGGCTGCGGTCGCCAAGACCAGCACGATTGCGGTCACGCCGAGCACCGAGCCGATGAGCATGGCCCGCTCGTTGCCCAGGCTCTCGCCCATGCGGCCCTGGACCGCGGATCCCAGCGACCAGAAGATCGCGCCGCCGGTCAGCGCCAGGCCCGCCACCGCAGGCGTGAGCGCGTAGCGGTCCATCAGCAGGTACGGCAGGTACACCTCGGTGCCGAAAAACGCTGCCGCCGCAAGCCCGCGAACCAGGATCGTGGTCGGCAGGCCACGCCCCGCGCTCAGGGTCCTTCGCGGGAACAGCGGGCGCACCGCCACGAGCACCACGGCCAGGGACAGCACCATCAGCCAGGTTCCCACCGAGGGGATGTCGGCAAGCAGGTTCATGGCCAGGACGGCGGCCGCGGCCAGGGCCGCCCAGCACAAGGGCAGCCAGGCGATCTTGCCGTCTGGGTTCTCCCCGCCGCCGAGACCGCGCAGCGACGGCAGAACCGCGGCCATTGCCAGGACCACGAGCCCCACGACGCCCAGGAACACCCAACGCCAACCAACGGTTTGAGCTGCAAGGCCGGCTGCAAACGGGCCGATCAGCGACGGAATGACCCAGGCCGCGGCAAAAGCGGCGAAAATCTTCGGGTGCAGGCGCGGAACGTAGACCCTTGCCACCACCACGTAGAGCGCCACGGTGCTGGCGCCACCGCCGAGTCCCTGGACCAGCCGTCCGGCCACCAGCGCCTGCATGCTCGGCGCCAGGCCGCATAGCAGCAGGCCGATGATGAATACGATCAATGACACGTAGAGCGGGCCCGTCGGGCCCTTGCGGTCGGACCAGCCACCCGCGGCCACCATGCCGATGACGCCGCTGGCCATGGGCGCGGCAAAGGCCAGCGCGTACAGGGATGCACCACCCAACTCCCTGCTGACCAGTGGCATGACCGTCGTGACGGCCAGGGATTCGAACGCGACAAGGAACACCAGGGAGAACATCCCCACGGTGATCCAACGGTACTGGGGAGCGAAAAGACCAAGTGGCGCATTCGCGCCGGATCCGGCAGCAGACAAGGACATGATTAGAGCTTAAAGCCTGCCCTTTGCCCTGTTGCATCGACCTGCGGAGTGTCTTGTCAGCAATGTTTTTCCAGGGCGGATCCGCTCCCAAACGGGGGCGGCCGCAGGTAGGGTTTCGAGCATGGACTTCGCTCAGGAAATAACCGTCAACATCCCGCGCAACAGATTCATCGAGCTCTTCGACGACCCGGAGAACCTGAAGCACTGGCAGAAGGGGCTGCTCTCCTTCGAAGCGGTCTCAGGCACGCCCGGGGAACCCGGCGCCACCTCGAGGCTGACCTACAAGCAGGGCAAGGGCACCATGGAAATGGTCGAGACGGTCACCCGCCGCGAGCTGCCCGACGCATTCGACGGAACCTATGATGCCAAGGGCGTCCACAACATCTGCAAGAACGAGTTCCACGACGTGGGCGGAACCGCGACCCGCTGGGTCGCCCACAACACCTTCGAATTCACGGGCCTCATGAAGATTGTCGGGCTGCTTTTCGGCTCGATGTTCAAGAAGCAGAGCCTGAGAATGATGAATGAGTTCAAGTCGTTTGCCGAAGCTCGGGCGTAGAGGCGCCCGGCGCCTGAGAGCCGATTAACGCAGTGGTGCGGCCTTCCCGGAATAGGGAAGGCCGCACCGCGGCAGGATCGGAACGGCTACATCCCGCCTTCTTGCGCCATGTTGTTGAAGCGCGAGTAGTGGCCCTGGAAGGCAACCACGATGGTCTTGGTAGGACCGTTACGGTGCTTAGCGACAATCACGTCGGCTTCACCGGCCCGAGCCGATTCCTTGTCGTAAATGTCTTCACGGTGCAGCAAGATGACCATATCGGCGTCCTGCTCAATGGAGTTGTGAACTGCGATGCCGTTGGCGATGAAGTTGTGGTTTCCAATCACCGTTGCATCGAAGACTTCTTCTTCGCCATCGGCTTCGATGGAGATGATGTTGTCCCAGAAGATGTCGTTGATGGCCTCAACCTGAAGTTCAGCATCGTCCAGGGTTTCGGCAACGCGGCTCAGCGGCTGGCGCACCGCGGTCTTGAGCACACCCTCGCCTTCCGAAGAACTAGTGCTTTCCTCGAGAATCTCGCGAACGCTATTCCACACCTGAAGTGGCGCGGCACCCAGTTCAACCGGTTCGTTGTTGTTGATGATGGCATCAAGCAGGCTCTGCGCCGCGCTGGCCTGTTCGCCTTCAACTCCGATTTCCTGCAGGAAGCGTTTCTGGTCATGATCGCCAACAATTTCCACAACACAGGTGTTGGTGGTGCGCTGGCTGATCTTGCAGGTGACGCCGAAGCGCAGGAGCAACCGTGCGATGTCGTCAGCAAGCTTGCGCGAGTGGGCGCGGTACCGGATCTGCCCAGAGGCACCGTTGGCGCTCACCGTTCCGGCTGTTGCCCACAAACTACTGAGGAAGAGTGCAATGCCGGTCTTGGGCAGCGAGAATACGCCCTCGGGAATGAACTTGATCAAATCCCCAAGCTTGGCCGGGTCATCGTTGTCCACGGGCACTTCATCGGCAACCGGCGCGTTGCCAATGAACTCGGCAATGGTGATGATCTGTTCGTCATCCCAATCGGTTCGCTGCGAAGGTCCATTGACGTGGCGCGGAATACCCAGACGGTCGCCGACCTGCAGGTCGCCAAGAGCCTGCCACCCTTCATAGGTGAAGAATGGGTGGTTGGCGGTGGCACGGATGGTGCGTCCGGAGGCGAGCGTCATCTTGTACACAGGCTTTACACCCGTGGAGAAGACGTGAGTAAGGTGGCGTTCGACGTAGCGCAGGCTGTCATCAAGTGACCACACCGGAACGTCCTTGGCACCGGTGGCAAAGAGTTCACCCATGGTGGTCTCGGCGCCGGTATCCGAACGCAGGACCTTGGTCCCTGCCGTGAGACAGCCGGATTCACGGAGGTCAGAAACCATTGGCTTCTTATCGGTACGCTGTTCGGAACCACGGTTCAGCTGGGAAAGCGCAATAACCGGCACATCTAGTTCTTTGGCGAGCAGCTTCAAGGAACGAGAGAACTCGGAGACTTCCTGCTGACGCGATTCCACACGTTTACCCGAGCTCATAAGCTGCAGGTAGTCAAGGATCACGAGCTTTAGATCGTGCTTTTGCTTTAGGCGCCGGCACTTTGCACGAATTTCCATCAACGACATGTTCGGGGAATCATCAATGAACAGCGGCGCGTCGTTGAGCCTGCCCATGGTGGTAGCAATCTTGGACCATTCGTCGTCCTTGATGGTGCCCTTACGCAGGTTCTGCAGAGCAATGCTTGCCTCTGCCGAAAGCAGACGCATGGCAATTTCGTTGCGGCCCATTTCCAGGGAGAAGAAAACAGCGGTCATATTGTTCTTAATGGCTGCTGACCTGGCAAAATCCAATGCAAACGTGCTTTTGCCGACGGCCGGGCGCGCTGCGATAACGATCATCTGGCCGCCGTGCAAGCCCTGGGTTAGCTCGTCGAGTTCATAGAAACCGGTGGGAACACCGATGACGCCTTCGCCACGGCTACCAGCGGATTCAATTTCATCGACGGTCCCTTCGATGATGTCGCGCAGCGGAACGTAGTCTTCTGCGGTACGACGTTCGGCTACCTTGTAGACCTCAGCTTGGGCTTCGTTGACGATTGCATCGACTTCGCCGTCCTGGGAGTAGCCCAGCTGGACGATTTTGGTCCCCGCATCAACCAAGCGACGCAGCACCGCTCGCTCACGAACAATTTCGGCATAGAAACCCGCGTTGGCCGCGGTCGGCACCGACTGAATCAAGGTGTGCAGATAGGCCGGGCCACCAATGCGAGTGATTTCTCCGCGCTTGGTGAGCAAGTCAGAGACGGTCACGGCGTCGGCAGGTTCGCCGCGTCCGTATAGGTCGATGATTGCTTCGAAGATCGATTCGTGAGCCGGGCGGTAGAAGTCCATGCCGCGCAGTACTTCAACGCAGTCGGCGATGGCATCCTTGGAGAGCATCATGCCGCCGAGCACACTCTGCTCCGCAACCAAATCCTGTGGCGGTGTACGGCCATAGTCGGATTCGGACGTGGCTTCCGTGCTGGACAGCGACATGGATTTTCCCTTCAAGCTTCGCGGGTTCCCGGTTTTCCGCATCATTATCTACTTCAGTGTCGCAGGGTCGGCCGACCTTTTGGTACGTCCAATCTCACGTGTGCGAAGAGACACGCAAGCCTGTGGAAATAGGTGGGGAACACTGTCACCTTAGACCCCATTTGCCTCAAACCCAACACCGTTATCCACAGGGGCTGTGCATAACCTGTGCACCTTGCGGCGTGTTGTGTGCACAGTCTGGGGAGAACATTGTGGATTACCGATGATTTTTGCCAAAAATATAGAGCTGACTAGGTATTATGCATTTACATGCCTGTGGACAGAAAGTAGTTATCCACAGGTTTGCGGAGTAAAAAACTTGGTTATACACGCAAAAACCCCGAGATTCCGCGGTTAATCTCCGTCGGTTTCCACGGTTACCCACAAACTATCCACAGCTATCCACGGGGTTCGGGGAAATCTGGGGATTAACAAGGTTGATGACCGTCGACAGCGCTGTAATACTGGCTCGCATGGCCGCCAATAAAACAACCCCCACCCGGGTTGATCCACACGAGTTCATCGCCTCCGTCACCCACCCCGTTCGGCGCGCCGACTCACGTGCGTTGCTGGAGATGATGGAGGAAGTCTCCGGGCAGCCGGCGACCATGTGGGGGCCGACGATCATCGGATTCGGAACCTACCACTACAAATACGATTCAGGCCGGGAAGGCGACGCCGGCGCGATCGGGTTCTCGCCCCGCTCAACGATCCTGGCTCTCTATGGCCTGACCATTGCGCCGGAGTCCGGGGAGCTCTTGGGCAAGCTGGGAAAGCACAAGCGCGGTGTCGCATGCCTGTATGTCAACAAGCTCGCTGACGTCGACTTCGGGGTTCTCACGGAGTTGGCGCGGTACGGGTACCGCCACATGATGGAAGTCGTCCACGACCCTTCCTAGTCGCAGGGGCGGTGCCTGCCTCGCTGCTTCCACCGAAAAGAGGAGGCCTGCCGGTAGACCCAACATGCGGTGCGGATCGCTACCGGCAGGCCCTGTGCTTCCGAGTGGCGTCTAGGAGACGAGCTGTTCGGCTTCCAGTCGACGGAATGCCGACCCGTGGAAGACCAGCGGGGAATTCGTTTCATCGCTCGTCTGGTGGCCGTGCACGCGCAGCAGCACGACGTGGTGGTCGCCCGCGGGAATCTCCTGCTCCACGGAGCAATCGAGCCACAGGCTTGCATCATGGAGCAGGAGGGCGCCCTCGTCGGTGGAATCCAGGCGGAGCCCCGCAAAGCGGTCTCCTGTCTTGGAAGCGATCTGGCGGCAAACCCCCTCGTTCTTCTCGCTGAGCACGGATACCCCGATGCGGGCACTGGATCGAACAACCGGCCAGGTGCGCGAGGTGTTCTGGACCGCGAACATCACCAACGGCGGATCCATCGAAACGCCGACGGTGAACGACGAGGCGACGATGCCCTGCGGCTCACCGTCGACGATGGCGCACAGTGCAGCAATGCCAGAGGGATGCTGGGCGAAAACGTTGCGCAAGGTGTCTGGGGTGAGGTCTGTTGCAAGAGTCATGGCTCGGTCCTTCGGCTTCATGCCCACCTTGAATCGGGTACGCGCCAAAAGCGCAGCTGCCCATCATCCAGTGTGCAGTACTTGCCCCCGGGGTCCCGCGGGCCGAATCGTCACCTGGAGCACCCCACTACCGCGAGAGGGTTGCCGGTCAACAAGCCAGGGCTTTTGCGTTGACACTCTTGATTCATGACTAACGTTAGGAGAAAGGTTTAGCTTCAGTCAAAGATTGTTTCGACACAATGGGTCACGAAGCGTAAGAATCGAACATTCTGCGACCAACATTCGCTTTTCGTCCTCATCTGTCGATATAGGGCCTCCGCACCATTTGGTCGATGCCGGCTCGTTGGCCCCATGCAGGCACCCAAGCGATCGGTTAACGCAATGAGGACCCCACCCGAAGGTGGAGTCCTCAATCGCTTATCGTCCCGAGGGGCGATGGGTGTGCAGAGAATTACTTCTTTGCAGCAACAACCAGCAGCGAGATGGTCGCGGATACATCGGTGTGCAGACGCACGGTAGCCGAGTAGTTACCCGTCGACTTGATGTGATCGTTGATCTCGATGTTGCGCTTGTCGATCGCGCCAACGCCGGCGGCTGCAACAGCCTTGGCGATGTCGTCGGTCTTGACGGTGCCGAAGAGGCGACCGGTAGCGCCGGCCTTGACGGTCAGCTTGACCGGCTTGGCGGAGATAGCGGCGGCAAGTGCCTGTGCTTCTTCCAAGGACGCAACGGCGCGAGCAGCACGGGCGGCCTTGATCGACTCAACCTGCTTCTCACCGCCCGGGGTCCAGGTGATGGCGAACGAGCGCGGGAGAAGGTAGTTACGTGCGTAACCGTTCTTCACCTCAACGATGTCGCCTGCGGCACCGAGGCCGGTAACTTCGTGGGTCAGAATGAGCTTTGCCATGTTTGTATACCTTCCTTAGCCGCGGCCAGCGCCGGAGTAAGGCAGCAAGGCTACTTCACGCGCGTTCTTGATGGCCTGTGCGATCTTGCGCTGTTCCTGAACGGAAACGCCGGTAACGCGACGGGCACGGATCTTTCCGCGATCCGAAATGAACTTGCGCAGCAATGCTACGTCCTTGTAGTCGATGACAGTGATGTCAGCGGCCTTCAAGGGGTTGGACTTTGGTTTGGGCTTACGGAGTTCAGCCTTAGCCATCGTGGAGCTCCTTTATCAGGTGGAGCCCGCAGAATTTTCTGCGGGATGGTGAATAATTTTGTTTAGAAGGGCGGTTCGTCAGAACCCGGGTTGCCCCATCCGCCGTTGTTTCCTCCGGCAGGAGCGCCCCAAGGATCGGCTGCAGGTGCATTCCAGCCGCCACCGCTGTTTCCGCCGGCGTTGCCGCCACCGAAACCACCCTGGCCGCCGGCGTTGCCGCCGCCGAATCCGCCGGCATTGGCGCCGGCATTCTGCTGTCCACCAAAGCCACCGTTGCCGCCAGTGCCGGAGCGCTGGGTGCGGGTGACCTTTGCGGAGGCGTAACGCAAGGACGGGCCGATTTCATCGACCTCGAGCTCGGTGACGTTACGCTTTTCGCCTTCTTTGGTTTCGTAAGAACGCGACTTGAGGCGGCCCTGAGCAATGACACGCATGCCCTTGGTCAACGTCTCAGCGACGTTTTCGGCAGCCTCACGCCACACCGATGCGCGGAGGAACAGCGTGTCGCCGTCCTTCCACTCATTGGACTGGCGATCGAAGGTTCGCGGGGTCGAAGCGATCGTGAAGTTCGCGACTGCCGACCCTGACGGGGTGAAACGTAGTTCTGGGTCACCGGTCAAATTACCGATTACCGTAATGACGGTCTCGCCTGCCATTGGAGCCTCCTAAAAGGTGTTGTTCTACGAAGATCGAAAAGCAGAATTACTCTGCAACGACCTTTGCCTCTTCCGGGCGGGTGATCTTGGTGCGCATGATGGTCTCATTGAGGCTCAACTGGCGATCAAGTTCCGCGGAAGTAGCGGGGGTGGCGGTGAAGTTAACTACCGCGTAAATGGCCTCATTCTTCTTCTGAATGTC
Source organism: Paeniglutamicibacter sp. NPDC091659 (assembly GCF_044756805.1). Lineage (NCBI taxonomy): Bacteria > Bacillati > Actinomycetota > Actinomycetes > Micrococcales > Micrococcaceae > Paeniglutamicibacter > Paeniglutamicibacter sp. NPDC091659. The sequence continues at coordinate 167,744 of NZ_JBIVTO010000001.1, read as the reverse complement.
GTAGGCCAGGCGGCGACGGCCCCAGATGTCAACGTTCTCGATGGTTCCACCATCGTTACGTACAACGTCCAGGAACTTACCGAGGGTCGGTTCAACGGTTCGCTCGTCGACCTCGGGGTCGATCAGCACCATCAATTCATAAGCACGCATGTGAACCCACCTCCTTTGGGCTAAACGGTCACGGCATTTCCGCAACAGGAGGTTCTTTGCATTTGCTGTCGTCGATACCCGATTGCCAGGTACGACAGAAACAGCCTTGTCCAGTCTAGCGGAAAATCGCTCCCTGACCCGACGGACCCGCGTGCGGTGCGTCACTGCGGTCACCGCACGCGGTCGTCCAGTCCGTCGGCGCGCAGCTTCGCCTCAAGTCGGGCGCCGAAGACCGGGGCAAGGGTGCGCATGTAGGTGTCGGAGATGTGGTGTTTGTCCCGGTATACCAGCACGTTCCCGATCACGGCCGGGCAGAATCCGCCGACACAGAACTGGTCGGAGAAATCCAGCACGCCGACCCGCGGCTCGCGCTTGGCCGCGGCGAGCGTGAAGTCGTTGGGCTCGAAGGCCCTGGATGCCGGGGCGCCGCAGGATTCCAGGTCATCCGGATGCTGCGCCACGCAGTCCCGCGCAAAAACCTTCGTCCCGGGGCGCGGGGTGTCAACGATCGGGTAGACCTTGATGCCGGCGTCCTCAAGCTTGCCCCAGTACTCGGCGAAGCCCTCTGCGGCACCCTTTTCCAGGACGGCCCCGGCCCAGTGACTGGTCACCACGGCATCCACGTCGCCGCGGGAGATGATCCGCTTCAAGGTGTCCGAGTTGGCCTGGTGGCACGAAATGCTGCCGTTTTTCTCGGCAATGCGCTCGGTGGCAGTGAACGGGCAGGAATTCTTCAGGTAGGTGAGCAGCGTCCAGCCGTGTTCCTTGGCGGTGGCTTCCAGCGCCCGGTACCAATGCGTGGCATGGGAGTCGCCCACCAGGGCGATGGTCAGGGTTCCGTCCTCCGCTCCCTCGGCGCATTCGCGGGTGAACGGGGAATCCGGTTTCTGCACGCACTCGCCCAGGTGCGGGCGGTCGCGCTCCGCGTCGGCGGGGACCGGGATGATCTGCTTCTTGCCCGGCAAATAGGGCGGCGCGCCGTCGGGGATCGAGGCGGCACCGAGCTCGGGCGGAGGTTCCGCCAACAGCGTGGCGGCCGCGTCTTCCTTCGCGACGGTGTCGCGTTGGGCCAGGGTCCCGGGGGCCAGGGACATCGCCGTAACCAGGGCGACCACGACCGCGCCGGCGCCCAATGTCCGCCACTTCGAGGAAGACAGCGGAGCCAGGGTGCGCACCGGGGTTTCGATCCAGCGGTGGCTGGCCCCGGCGAGCAGCAGCGACAGCACCAACAGCCCGGTTCCCTGGGCCGAGTCCGGCTCGCTGCCGGAGAAGTGCAGGAAGAAGATGAGTACCGGCCAGTGCCACAGGTACAGCGAGTAGGACACGTTGCCCACCCATTGCACCGGGGGAAGTTCGAGGATTTTCTGCGGGGCCAAAGCTCCACTGGTCTCCCCGGCCAGGATCACCGCCAGGGTTCCGGCCACCGGCAGCGCCGCGGACAGACCTGGGAAGGACGTGGCCGCGTCAAAACCAAAGGCCGCAGTGGCGATGGCGGCGAACCCTGCCCAGGCCAGCGCTGTACGGGCGCCTGGGGCATGGAACCAGCGGCCGTTGCGTCGTCGTCCGGGTTCGTGCGGGGCCAGCAGAAGCGCCAGGAGTCCGCCGGCGGCCAATTCCCAGACACGGGCCGGGGTGACGAAGTAGGCGGCAGGGCTCCCCGAGCCCACCAGTGCCATCGAGTAGGCAAGCGAGGCAACGACGACCGTGCCGAAGACCAGTAGGAGCGCGGTGCGCGGGAACGCGCCGGCGGTTTCCCGCCGGCCATACCGCATCTGGCCCAGCCATACGGCCAGCAACACCAGCAACGGCCAGACCAGGTAGAACTGCTCCTCGACACCGAGCGACCAGAAGTGGTTCAGCGCCGTGGGCGCGGAATCGGCCGCGAGGTAGTCCACGGAGTCGGCGGCCAGCACCCAGTTTTCCACCGAAAAGGCGGCGGCCAGGGCCGCGATTCCCACGGCTTTCCACTGCGTGGCCGGCAGGAAGGCCAGCGTGGCTCCCAGCACCGCGATGATCACCACGGCCGCGGCGGGCAGGATCCTGCGCACCCGCGCGGCCCAGAACCCCGGCAGGTCGATGCGACCCGTCTTGCGCACCTCGCGCAGCAGGTGCCCGGTGATCAGGAACCCCGAGATCGCAAAGAACACGTCGACCCCGATGAAACCGCCGGGAACCAGTTGCGGCGCGAGGTGGTAGGCCACCACGAGCAGCACCGCCACGGCGCGCAGCGCCTGGACCTCTGGCAGGACACTGCGCGGAAGCTTCGGTTCGGCGGTCATATCCGCGAGCAAAGCACGCTTCGGTGAACAGCGGGTAAAGCACCGGCGTCGGGAGGCCCCGACACTGCGCCCGTGCGAGCCCCTTCGGCGGCGAATCCGCAGTCCCCGACGCGGCGGAAAAGGCTGAAGCGCCCCAGGACAAGTGTCCCGGGGCGCTTCAGTGGATGGAGCAGGTGGTGCTAGTTGGCGGTGAGGTTCAGCTTCTTGGCCAGCTCGTCCACCAGTTCGTCGGCTGCGACCAGATCGGATTCAGCCTTGACCACGGCAGCTGCGGCCGCATTGGCGTCTGCAACGGCGTTTACGTGTGCGGTCTGGGCTGCATCACGAATCGCGGCGAGCGGGGCCAAGGTGGTTGCGGCCGCGGTCTGGGCGACCGTGGCGTTCTGCAGCTCGATGCCCTTGGTGAAGACCGTGTTCTGGGCGCCCATGAGGTTCATGATCGTGGCGCCCAGATCGGCGTTCAGGCCGGGGATGCTTGCCTGGACATCAGCCTTGGCAGCCTGGTCGCGAACTACGTCGCCCTGGGCAGCCAGGATTGCAGCAGCGTTGGCGTCGAGTGCGGACTGGGCCGCGTCGCGGACGTCCTTTGCGGACTGGGCGTCGTCCTCGGCGTCCTTGACGTCGCCCTCGACACCGGCAACATCAGCAGCCAGCTCCTCGGCGAAGTCCTTGGCGTCGTTGGCCGCATCCTGAGCGTTGTCGACAGCGGTCTCCAGCGCCGGGTTGACGTAGGCCGCGGCGACTGCGTCGTCGTGGTCTTCGGTGGCGTTGGAGAGAACCAGGGCGTCTGCAGATGCGGTCGCGGTCGCGGTCGCCTTTGCGGATTCCAGACCCGGAACCAAGGCCGCGGCGTTGGTCAGCTGGGTCGTCAGGGCGGCCAGCTCGTCTTCACGAGCGCTCTCGGCAGCCAGCGCATTGTTGAATGCGGTCTGCTTGGCAGCGACTGCATTGTGCGCAGCGGTGGCAGCCGACACAGCGTTGCTGTGGTTGGTCGTCGCAGTGTCCAGGATGCCGATGGCGGTGTTCAGCAACGCCGAGGCGGCGTCCTTGGCATCGATGAGGCCCTGGTTGGTCGGGTTGCCCAGGAGTGCGGCAACTGCGGCGTCGTAGGCGCCCTGCTTCTGATCCTTGTCCGACGAGGCGGCGATCTTCGCGTCCGTCGTGGTCACGACATCGAGGTCGGAGCCGGTCGCTGCCGTCTTGGCTGCGGCCAGTTCACCCGCGGCGGTGTCGACGTCATCGGTCGCGTTGTTGAGCTGGATCTGCTTGGCGGCCTTGTCAGCGGTCAGGGAAGTGACCTTTGCCTTGGCCTTGTTCAGGTCGTCGGTTGCCTTGGCGAGGGCGTCGGACGAAGCGGTCGACGCCGACTCAGCGGCCTCGAGGGCCGTCTTGGTGTCGGCGACGGTCTGGAGCTCTTCCGGCGTCGGGGTGGCAGTTGCCAACGCAGCCTTGGCATTTGCCAAGACCAGCTCCGCGGCGGCCTGGTCGGAGACGGCATCTGCATGGTTAGCCTGTACGTCGGCCAAGGCATCCTCGGCGTCAGCCAGATCGCTGTTGGCTGCGTTCAGGCCCGTGTTGGTCGTGTTGACGGTGGCCTGAAGGCCCGCCGTCTGCCCCTGCAGGGTCACGATCGAGGCCTGCTTGGTGCCGATACGGACAGTCAGGGACCCGACCAATGCATTGGCGCCATCGAGCTTCGTCTGTGCGTTCAAGACGGCATCCTGGGCTGCACCGTGGGCGTTGATCGCGGAGGCGTAGGCTGCCTGAGCGGCAGCCACTACGCCATCGGCGGAGTCCTTGGCCGACTGTGCCGGTGTGGCGGCAGCGTTGGCATTGGCGAAGGCAATTTGCATCGCAGCAGCTGTCGTTGCAGCACCGGCGCTGGCGATCTTGGCGTCGCCGACGGCCTTCTCGGCCTTGAAGAGGTCAGTCACTGCCGTACGGTAGTCGGCGGCGTCCTTGGAGGTCTGCGCAGCATCGGCAAGATCCTGGGCGGCCTTGTCGGCGGCGGCCTTTGCATCGGCGGCAGCAGCGTCTGCTGCTACCTTGTCCGCTGCGGCCTTGTCTGCCGCAGCCTTGGCTTCGGCGATCTGGGCATCGGAAGCGGTCTTGTCGGCGGCGGCCTTGTCGGCGAGAACCTTGGCCTCGGCGGCAGCCTTGTTGGCGGCAGCCTGAGCGGCGGCAGCCTCGTCCGCGGCAACCTTGGCCTCGGCAGCGGCCTTGGCGGCGGCGGCCTTGTCAGCTGCGGCCTGAGCGGTGGCGGCCTTGGCCTCGGCGGTTGCCTTCGCGGCGGCGGCCTTATCCTCGGCAGCCTTGGCGGTTGCGGCCTTTGCTTCTGCGGTCGCCTTCTCGGCGGCAACCTTTTCCTCTGCGGCCTTCGCTGCGGCGGCGGCCTTGTCTGCGGCAACCTTGGCAGCTGCGGCCTTCGTTGCGGCGGCCTTGGCGGCGGCGGCCTTGGCATCGGCAGACTTGGATGCTGCGGCGGCCTTGTCGGCGGCAGCCTTGGCCGCTTTGACGGCCTTGTCGGCGGCAACCTTCGCCTTGACCGAAGCCTTCTTCGCGGCAGCCTCGGCCTTCTTCAGCTTCGACTTTGCGGAGGCCTCTGCCTTGTCGGCCTTGTCGGCTGCAGCCTTGGCTTCAGCAGCCTTCTTGTCTGCGGATACCTTGGCCTTCGCTGCGTCATCGGCTGCTGTCTGGGCGCCTGAAGCCTTAACTGCTGCGGCTTTGTGCTGCGCGGCCTTCGCCTGTGCAGCGGTGATCGCGGTGTTCGTCGGGGTTGAGTATCCCGCCAGCTGGATGTTGTGCGCCGTCGGCGCAGTGGCCGATCCTGCGGCCGTACCGGATGCGGAAGTGCAACCGGTCAGCGCGAGCGATGCCAAGGTGGCAAACGATGCTACGGCCAGTACTGCTTTATTACGCTTGGGCGTGCTGTAGTTCAAGAGATACTCCATCGAGTCAAAGAGGGTTTTGAGCAAAAATGAGCGGACGTGTCCTGAACGGATTAGCGATCAGGCCCCAACACAATGAACCGCTCCGAGTTTAAGACACTCATTTTTAATGATTTCGAGGTACCAAAGAACTTGATTTTTTGTGAATATTTTTCAAATTCCCCCGGTGCAACACACTGTAACTCAAGAGATCAACGCTTTGGAAAACACTATTGGAGCGGATGAAAATTTCCCGCAAAAGAAATTAACAACCGCGCAAACAATTGTTCAACAATAAATTACCGTGCGATGAAATGTTTTTAATTTGCAGGCATTCTTTCCCTGGTTTCAGGGCGTCAAAATGCTTGAATTTTCAAGGTTATTTTGGGTTTTCCGGTGAGGCGGCCACAATATTCAAAAAAGGCCAATTTCCGCCGAGTTCCCGCAATCGCGAGAACCATTCACCCCACGATTCACCCTCTAATTCACCCTCTAATTGCCCCATAAATTTCCGCGTCATCTTCGGGTCACAATCGATAGACATAGCCTCGGGGACCCCGCGAATCGACCGCAAGGGGCGCGGGCAACCTTTTGTTGAGTTGGCAAAAGGCCCCTCCATGGCAACGTCCAGAGATTCGACATACCGCGGTTCCAGAATTTACCCTGGGCCCTCCGATCGATTTCCAGTCGAGGAATAGTCATAAAAACTTGACAGTGAACTGTTTCACACAACAATTTGCACTGCCATTGACAAGCACGTCGCGATACGAAGTCGGAGTCGTCTTCGGATCGAGTGAGGGCTTGCTCGGGAAAGGCCTCGGCACGATCGGGCCGAGGCAGCCTCGCCCTGTCCGGGATGCTGGTCGCAGATCTGCGGTACGGATTGCCCTACGGCTGGAAACATCCGAAATCAACGCGTGGTGCCGCCAGTTCCGGACCCACGGAAAATTCGATGGCAGGCGCGATGCCGTCCACGGCGCTCCCGATTTCGGATGGCACGTAGCGCCGGAGGCGTGACAATAGATCTTCGTTGCCGTTGACCCGCCGCAGGATTGCCACCTTCGCCAAGGAGCACTGCGGCAACCAGGAGCCTGCTTGCATAGGATCTGGAAGACAACGAGCCACCGGTGCAGCGGTCGGGCCTGTGGCCTCTGACCAAGAGCACAACCGGCAGCGTTCGTCACGGCGTCCTCAAAACCATCCAACGCGCTACCCGGAATTCCACGTCCTCGGGAACCATGGACTGGGTTCACACATTGCTCCGATGACCGGTAGCCCTCCCGAACCCACGGTCGACTTGCGCCGCTCAAGTCCGGAGCGACGGCAAACCGCCCAAGCTACCTTTGAAGTGGAAGCCGTCCGCCGGTTCCATTCCTCGATGTCTACTTTCTGGGGGACCGGATTCCTCGGCAGCTTGCCGGGCCTGTTCCAAGGCCCGGTAAGGACTGCGAAATCTCGACCGGCATGATCACAGGAGACCGGGAAATCGTCGAGGTTTCACCTGCCTTCCGGCACCGTGTTGCCAGCCGCCCCTGCGGAATGTAGCGCTATGCGGCGAAGAAGCCGGCGGCGACCTTGGCCAGACGCAGCGGATCCTCGACACCGCACAGTTCGCGGGCGGAGTGCATGGAAAGCAGCGGAATCCCCACGTCCACGGTGCGGATACCCAGGCGGGTGGCCGTCAGCGGGCCGATGGTGGAGCCGCACGGCATCTGGTTGTTGGAGACGAACTCCTGGTACGGGACCCCGGCCTGCTTGCACAGCGTGGCAAAGAGCGCGGCCCCCACGGCGTCGGTGGCGTAGCGCTGGTTGGCGTTGATCTTCAGCAGCGGGCCCTGCCCCAGCAGCGGGCGGTTGGCCGGGTCGTGGCGGCCGGCGTAGTTGGGGTGCACCGAGTGCCCGGCGTCGGCCGAGAGGCAGAAGGAATCCGCGTACGCGCGGTTGCGGTCCTCGGTGTTGGCGCCCAGGGCGTGGCCGATGCGCTCCAACACGTCCTGCAGGAACGGGCCGCAGGCGCCCGAGCGGGACTCGGAGCCGATTTCCTCGTGGTCGAAGGCCGCCAGGAGGGCGATGTGGTTCCCGCCGCCGGTGGCCGCGTGCTCGATCATCGCAACCAGCGAGGCGTGCACCGAGGAAAGGTTGTCCAGCCGCCCGCTGGCGAAGAACTCGTTGTGGCCGCCGAAGACCTCGCCGCGCTGCGCGTCGGCAATGACCACGTCGTAGCCGCCGACCTGCGCCGGATCGACGCCCGCGGACTCGGCCAGCACCGCAAGCACGTCGGCCTCGTCAGGGTTGCCGATCCCCCAGACCGGGTTCATGTGGGTCTGCTTGTCCAGTGCCAGGCCGTCGTTGACGGCGCGGTCCAGGTGGATGGCAAGCTGCGGGAAGCGCAGCATCGGGGCGGTGCGGGCCAGCACCGTGGTTCCGTCGGACATGGCCAGGCGCCCGGCGAGCAGCAGCTCGCGATCCAGCCAGGAGTTCAGCAGCGGGCCGCCGTAGACCTCCACGCCCGCCTGCAGCCAGCCGTACGCGCCGGTGGTCGGCTTGGGCTTGAGCTTGAAGGAGGGCGAGTCGGTGTGGGAGCCCAGGATGTGGAAGCCCGTGGTCGCGGTCGCGGATTCGGGCTGCACCCAGGCGATGATCGCCCCGTCGCGGACGACGAAGTACTTGCCGGCGCCCAGCTCCCAGGCCGCGCGCTCATCGAGTCCGGTGAAGCCGGCGTCTGACAGGCGCCGGGCCGCTTCGGCCGCCGCGTGGAAGCTGGAGGGCGAGGCCGCCACGAAGGAAGCGAGGTCGTTGACGTGGTCAAGTGCTGCTGCACTGGGCATGGGGGCGTTCCCTTGTGTCGTTGGGCCCGGGAGGGCCGTTGGTTTCAGGTTTCACGGAGCCGCCGGGAACAGCGGCCGGCCGCTAGATGCGGGTGCGGAGAACCGCTGTCACCAGTGAAAACACTCCAAGAACGATGCTAGCCCACCCGGCGAGCGGCCAGCCGAACACCGAGAGCAGGAAGGCGCCCGCCACCAGCAGGACCACGGAAAGCAGCAGCCACGGGCTGCGCAACAATTCGCTGTTCATTGCCGGCCCTAGTAGTCCAGTCCCTGGCTGGGGATGACCAGGCCCGTCTCGTAGGCGTAGACGACGGCCTGGACGCGGTCGCGCAGGTGCAGCTTGGTCAGGATCCTGCGCACGTGGGTCTTGACGGTTGCCTCCGAGAGGAAGAAGCGGTGCGCGATCTCGGCGTTGGAGAGCCCCTCGGACATGGCTCCGAGCACCTCGAGCTCGCGCGGGGTCAGGTCCTCGAGCAGCGGGTCGCGTTCCGGTGCGGGGGTCGCGCCGCGGGCCGGGGAGGCATTGCGCACGTAGGTTTCCAGCAGCCTGGCGGTGACCCGGGGCGCGACGACCGCGTCGCCGCTTGCCACCAGCCGCACGGCGTTGACCAGCTCCTCCGGGGCGACGTCCTTGAGCAGGAACGCGGAGGCGCCCGCCTGCAGCCCGGCGAACGCGTACTCGTCCAGGTCGAACGTGGTCAGGATGATGATCTTGGTGCCGAAGAGCTGTTCGGCGATGCGCTTGGTCGCCTCGATGCCGTCCATGTTCGGCATGCGCACGTCCATGAGCACCACGTCAGGCTTCAGTTCGAGCGCAAGCTTCACGCCCTCGGCCCCGTCGGAGGCCTCGCCGAGCACCTCGAGGTCGGCCTCGCCCTCGAGGATGAGCCGGAACCCCATGCGCAGCAGCGGCTGGTCGTCGACCAGCAGCACGCCGATCCGGGGCTTGGGGACGGTTTCTTCTGGATTCATGATTCGGTCCTGGTCTCGGTGGTCGGGACGGTGGCGGCAGCGCCAAGCGCATTCGCGCCGCCTGCCGGATGCGGGATTTTCAGGGTGGCGACAACACTCCAGCCGCCCTCGGCGGCGGGGCCGGCGGCCAGCGTGCCGTCAAAGAGGGCAGCGCGTTCGCCCATGCCGCGGATGCCCTGCGCGGAGCCGACGCCCTCGCGCCTGCCGCCCTGCTGGGTTCCGTCGTCGCTCACCCGGATGGTCACGTCGTCGCCCTCGCGTTCGACCAGCACGCCGACACGGGTGACGTTGCGGCCGTAGCGCAGCACGTTGGTGAGGGATTCCTGGATGATCCGGTAGACGGTCAGCTGGAAGGTCGCGTCCTTGGGCAGCGGCGGGCCAGATTGGGTGAAGCGCAGCGGCAGGCCCGCCACCGTGAACCCCTCGAGCATCTTTTCCATGGAATCCACGGCGGGTTGCGGTTCCAGCGGGGCGTCGTCGCCGGTGCGCAGTACGCCGATGACCCGCCGCATGTCAGCGAGCGCATGCCGCCCGGTGGCGGAGAGCTCGGCCAGCACCTCGCCGGCCCGTTGCGGGTCGCGCTTGAGCACCACGGAGGCGCCGTCGGACAGGGCGATCATCACGGAGAGCGAGTGGGCCACGACGTCGTGCATCTCGCGGGCGATCCGGTTACGTTCGCGCACCTGGGCGAGGGTTTGCACGCGGGCGGCCCAGTTCGCCAGTTCAGCCTCGTGCAGCCTGTGGTTCCGGACCGCGGAGCCAGCGGCCACGAAGAAGATGTTGGATCCGGCCAGGAAGGCCACGCCGAGGATCGTCAGGACTGTCCGGCCGCCGACGTCGGCCAGGGCCTGCTGGTCCTCGGGGGAATCGGTGAACATGCCGGGGACGCCGATCACCACGAAGATCAGGCACTGCAGGGCGCTGATCAGGATAGTGAGGACGAACATGCGCCTGGCGGCGTATTGCGTGGAGGCCGTGAAGAGCGCGATCCACAGGCCGGCGCTGCTGCCGAAGTAGGAGGAATCCAGGAGCGTTGCAACGCTGTCGGTCGCCGCCACCAGGATCAGGATGGCCATGGGCCAGCGGCGCCTGAAGTACAGGACGAACCCGGTCACGACCAGCAGCGCCACGGTCGGCCAGCGGGCTGCCAGCGCCGACTCGATGATGCTCGGCAGGGACAGCAGGAAATACAGCAGCACCACCACCGCGTCGACGCAGCGCGGCTTGCGGCGCATCAGGGAACGCAGGCGCCCCACGCGTTGGGCCGAGAGCTCGTCGAAGGAGACCTCCGGGGTTCCGGCGGCCTCCTTCGACGGGTTTTCGCTCATGTTCCGAGCCTATCCAGTGCTTGGCCCGAATCTAGATATCGCGGCGCTGAAGCACCAGCGCGGCGGCCGCCAGCGGGATGGCGACCCAGGCAGCGACCACGAGGCCGGACTGCCAGGTTTCGAGCATGTCCTCGCCGCCCGGAGCCACCATGAGCGCGGATGCCGCGTGGTCGGGCAGGAAACGGACCACGTCGGCAAGCCAGTCAACCATTCCGCTGAATATCGTGAGCGCGTTGGGAAGGACAAAGAACAGCGCGGCCAGGACGACGATGCCGCCGGCCGAGTTGCGCAGCAACGTGCCCAGCGCCAGACCGATCAGGGCGACCATCACCACGTACACCACGCCGAACCAGAGGTTGCGCTGGAAAACGTCGGACGTGAACTCGAGCGGCATGTTGTAGTTTGCCGCGATGGGCTTGGCTACGGCATATCCAAGCAGGATCGACACCAAGGCCACCGCCGCGGCGACCATCGTCGTCATCAGGGCCTTGGCCCACAAGACGGGTTGTCGTGTGGGGACCGCAACAAAGGTCGAGCGGGCGGAACCCGTCGCGAACTCGGAGCTCATGACCATGACGGCCAGCGCCCCGATGATCAACTGGGCAAAGACGATGCCGCTGGCGGGCAGCGACGCGGTCAACTCGTTGAGGTTGCCCATCTGCGCGGCCATTTCAGGCGAGGTGCTCGCCATGCCCAGGGTCGCTCCGATGCCCCAGGTGCTCAGGGCGGCAAACCCGGCCATGACCGCGATCGTGGAAAGGACCAGGACCAGGGTGGAGGGCAGCGACGTGAACTTGATGAACTCGCCGCGCAGGACGCCCCCGAAGGTGAGTTTCCCGTTTCCCGCGGCGCCGGGTGCCGTCGAACGGGGTCGGGTCATGGCTTCGGTGCTCATTTCAGGCCCTGCTTTCCGGTGGCGCTTGCGGCAAGTTCGTTTCCCAGATGGGAGTGGTATTCGACCTCGTCCTGGGTCAGCGACATGTAGGCGTCTTCCAGCGACTGCTGGATCGGCGTCAGTTCATGGAGCAGGATCTGGTGGTCCAGAGCGCGCCGGGCAATCATCCGGGATTCCAGCCCCACCACTTGGAGGGTTTCGGCGTCCACGCGGGTCAACTGGACGTGCTCGGCGGCCAGCGCGTTCATGAGGGATTCGACGTGGTCGGTCTTGACCCTGCTGGTGGGCAGGCCCCGGCCCTCGATGATCTGTTCGATCGGAGCGTCCGCGATGATGCGGCCGCGTCCGATCACGATCAGGTGGTCGGCGGTCAGCGCCATTTCGCTCATCAGGTGCGAGGAGATGAACACCGTCTTGCCTTGTGAGGCCAGGTGCCGCGCCAGGTTTCGCACCCAGAGCACGCCCTCGGGGTCCAGGCCGTTGACCGGCTCGTCGAGGATCAGCGTTTGCGGATCACCCAGCAGCGCCACGGCGATGCCCAGTCGCTGGCCCATGCCGAGCGAGAATCCACCGACTTTCTTTCTGGCAACTGCACCGAGGCCAGTCAGTTCGATGACCTCGTCGACCCGGGAGTTGGGAATCGAGTGTGTTGCGGCCAGTGCGCGCAGGTGGGTGCGGGCGCTGCGGGACTTGTGGACGGACTTGGCCTCAAGGAGGGCGCCGACCTCGCGCAGCGGGGCCGCGTGCTCGGCGTAGTGGCGCCCGTTGACCGAGACGGTGCCGGCCGTTGGCCGGTCCAGTCCGACGATCATGCGCATGGTGGTGGATTTTCCGGCGCCGTTCGGGCCGAGGAAGCCCGTGACCTTGCCGGGCTGGACGGTGAAGGAAACGCCGTCGACCGCTTGTTTGGTGCCGTAGGCTTTCGCCAATGCTTCAGCTCTGATCATGGCTTCAACGCTACGGAGAATCCGCTGCCCCGTCGCCGCCCCAGCGGATGATCTTGGATGAACCAACCGTCAGTCTTTCGGCGTACGGGTGAACCCCGAGACGCACCATTAGGGGTCGGGCCGGCACGGTTCTCCCGCACCCGGGACCGGAAGGGTCAGTGAGCCTCGGACTCGTAGATGCAGATCGCCACCTGCACCCGGTTCTCCGCGTCCAGCTTCTCCAGCACCCTGCCGATGTGGGTTTTCACGGTGGACAGGCTGATGAAGAGCTGCTCGGCGATCTCGGAATTCGACAGTCCCCGCGCGATGGCCGTGGCGATCTCGCGTTCGCGCTCGGTGAGCTGGCCCAGTTTTGCCAAGGCGCCGAGGCGCCGGGTGTTCGGCTGTGTTGAACCAGCCGCGTCGATCAGCGTGCGGGTCACCGACTCGGAGAGCATGGTCCGCCCCCCGGCCACCGCGTGGATGGCACTGACCAACTCGGCGGGCACCGTGTCCTTGAGCAGGAACCCGCTGACCCCCGTCTTGAGCGCGGTGAACACCGTTTCATCGACGTCGAAGGTGGTGAGCACCAGGATCTTGAGGTCCGGATGGTGCTCGAGGAGCCGCTGGCTGGCGGTGATCCCGTCCATCCGCGGCATGCGGATGTCCATGAGGACCAGGTCCGGGTCCAGCCTCTTGACCGCCGCGATGGCTTCGATCCCGTCGGAGCACTCCCCCACGATTTCGATCCCGGGGTCGCCCTCCAGGATCATCCGCAGCCCCACGCGCACCAGGTTTTCGTCGTCAACCAGCAGCACCCTGACGCGCTGTGTTACTTCTGCCATGGCAACCATGCCTTCAAAACAAACTCCTCGTTTTCCTGCGCCGAAACAACCATGCCGCCGTCGGCCAGGCGCAGCCGCTCCTGCAAGCCGGTCAACCCCAGACCGGAAATCGGCAACGTGCCCGCAGCTGCGCTTATCCCCGGCTCCGCCGACTGCGGCATGGGGTTGCTCATCCGGACCTGGATTCGTTTTCCCGGTCTTCCCTCAAGACACAGCTCCACCGGGACTCCCGGCGCATGCCGCCTGGCATTGGTCAGCCCCTCCTGGATCACCCGATAGAGGTGCCGGCCCGTGGAATCGGGCAGCAACGCCAGCCGATCTTCAAGACCCGGACCCAACGTCAGCTTCACTTCGGTGCCCACCTCATGGCTCTGCGAAATGAGCTCACGCAGCTGTCCCAGCGTCGGTTGCGGCCTGGCATCCTCATCGACGAACAACGTGTTGGGGTCGCGCAGCATGCCCAGCACCTCGCGTAGTTCACCCAACGCCATGTGCGCGTTCTCCCTGATCACCGTCGCGGTCCCGCGGGTGGCCTCGGCTGAAAGGTCGGTTCGGTACTCCAGGGCACCGGCGTGCAGGGCCACAAGCGAGAGCCGGTGCGCCAGGACATCATGCATTTCCCGTGCGATCCTGGTTCGCTCGTCCGCCCGGGCCGTATGGATGTGCGCCTGATTCTCACGTTCGGCGCTGCGCGCCTGGTCGCGCAGGCTCTGAAGCAACTGTCGACGACCTCCGATGTAGAGCCCGGTGAGCACAATGACGCCGATGAAGAGACCGTTGTAGAGCAGGGCCTCCCACCACATGACGGGCTCCGGGGCCGGCAACAATTTGTCACCAGCAATCGAACAGACCGCGAGGAGGAGGGTGATTCCGGCGATCTCATATTTTTTGCGGCGCGTGGCCAAGGAGATGACGGCCATCGCGCAGATCCCGGCGGACAGGGCCGAGAAGGTCGATAGAACCACGATTGCCGCAACCACCGGCACCGGATGGCGGCGCCTCAAGGGGTAGAGCAGGAATGTCGCGATGCCACAGACCACATCGAGCAAAATCAGCAAGTCCATGTGGGTTACGTTGCTGGCCGGTTCTGCGAGATACGACTCAAAGACCAGAAAAAAGGCACCGACACCGGAAATGATTCCCACGAGCAGCCGCCACGAATGTTCCCAAATGGTTCGCAGCGCTGAAGGCCGAGGATCGGCAACGGTGTCTGTAGTCATTTATTCAATGCTACCGACGGCGCACGTCCCGAGACATCGACCGAAAGGACCAATCGTTTTCCGTGCTGATGAGGCGCAAAGATCCTCCTTTGGGTCCACGAAAAGAGTACGTCCCTGATAAAGAATGGTCGTATGAGCAGCTATCCCCAGTTCCCGGTTCCGCCCGCGGGAGCACCGCACCCCGGCAACATGCCTCCCGTGTACACGCCAGCCGAGCGGCCACCGGCAGAACCCCTGCCGTACCACCGGCTCGCACGGACGTACCCCGTGTACCGCTGGTGGAAACCTATTGTGGTCGGCCTGATCGCGCTCGGTCTCTACATCGGCATGATTTTTCTGGCGACGATTGCATTCCTCATAGCAACCCTCGCGAACCCCTCGCTGGAAAGCTCCATGGAGGAGTCGCTGGAGACGTTCGAAAGCGTGGACATCGACATGAGCGATCCGACGACCTTCGCGTTCACCATGCTCTCGCTCATCCTCATGATTCCGGCGCTTTTCTGGGCCACTCGCATCATGAACTTCCAGAAGGTGGGGATGCTGACGTCGGTGCGCGGAACCATGCGCTGGGGTTGGCTTGGAACCTGCATGGCCGTCGCGTTCGGCGTCCTGCTCCTGAGCGTCGGAATAGCAACGGTGCTGGACCTGAGCCAGGGAATCCCGTTTGAACCCGATTTTTCGGCCCCTGACATGTGGACGCTCCTGCTGCTGACCATCCTGCTGGTGCCGTTCCAGGCGGCCGCCGAGGAGTATGTCTTCCGCGGTTACTTCATGCAACTCATTGGCGGCTGGCTGCGCCATCCGGCATTCGCGATCCTGCTGCCCATCCCGTTCTTTGTGTTCGGGCACATGTACGACATCTACGGTCAGCTCGATGTGGCACTGTTTGCGCTCGTGGCGGGTTGGCTGGCTTGGCGGACCGGCGGCCTCGAGGCCGCCATCGCCTTGCACGTCATCAACAATTCGGTCATCTTCTCCCTGGGCGCCATCGGATTGGCCGACGTGAACGCTACCGAAGGGAGTCTGGGCGGCCTGCTGATCTCAGCAGCCACCACGGCCATCTTCGTGCTCGTGGTCGTGAAGCTGGCAGAGAAGCGGAAGATCGAGCGGTTGAGTTTCTCGCCTGCCGCACCACCCGCCGCATCCATCGGATCGCCGAAGCAGGAAGGCCCTACCAACCCGTCGTGACGGGGAATTCCACGGCCAAGAGGGTTTCCTCCGGAAGCATCAGGATGCCCGCGGCATCGAGCTCCGAAACAACGATCCTTTGAGCGTTGCGGGGACGAACGGTTTCCCCGGGATTCCAGGTGCGCACGACGCAGACCCGGCTGGTGAAACGGGTGCGCCCCGGCAGTTCCTTCAGCCAGGCCGCGTAGTCTTCCGGACCGGGCACACCGGACCGCAATTTCCCCTCGCCGTAACCGACGGCGGAGTCGCAATCGCACATGTTCAGCGTCAGCGTGAAGGCGACGGCGGTCTTGTTGACCAGCTCCGGGGCGTCGATCCGCAACGCGCTCGCCTGGGGCTCCACGCCGAGCCGCTCGCCGGTCCATTCACGGAATCCGGGCGTGTACGCGGCGTGGTTGATCGCCCACAAGACGGTTGAGCACATGCCCACATCCTCGCACGCCACGGGACGGATTTGCCGCGAGTAGTGGCCGCGGGCGTGGCTAGCGGATCAGCCGGATGCTGCGCGCCCTGTCGATCGCTGCGGTGCGGTTGTCCACGCCGAGCTTGTCGTAGATGTGGATCAGGTGGGTCTTGACCGTCGACTGGGAGATGAACAGCTCCTGGGCGATTTCCTTGTTGCTCTGCCCGCGGGCCAGCAGCTGCAGCAGCTCGAGTTCACGCGGGCTCAGGTCGGTGGTGTTGGCGCGCGCCTCTGGGGCGATCCGGGCGGCGATGTCGGCGGAGAGCACCTGCTCCCCCTTGGCCGCCGATTCGACGGCGGCCAGCACGTCGGCCAGCGGGGCGTCCTTGAGCAGGTAGCCGGCGGCCCCCGCATCCAGCGCCGCACGGATGTCCGCGTCGGAGTCGAAGGTGGTGAGGATCAGCACCGGCGGCCCGTCCTGGGCACGGATCCGGGAGGTTGCGGTGACCCCATCCATGCCGTCCATTTGCAGGTCCATCAGCACCACGTCGACGCGCTGGCCGAGCGTTTCGAGGCGCGCCAGCTGGGCCAGCGCCGCGGCCCCGTCGGAGGCCTCGGCCAGCACGGTGAGCCCGCCCTGTTCGGTGAGCACCGCGCGCAACCCCGCGCGCACCACCGGGTGGTCATCGACCAGCAGGATCTTCAGTTCAGGCATCGTTCTCTCTTTCCGTTCCGTTCCAGGGGATGCGCACGGCCAGGACCGTGCCCTCGCCCGGGGCCGACTCGATGTCCAGGGTGCCGCCCAGCAGCGCCAGGCGTTCGCGCAGGCCGGCCAGGCCGAACCCGGTGCCGTCGGCCCGCGGCCCGCGGGGAAGTTCGCCCGGGTCCATGCCCCGGCCGTCGTCGAACACGTCGAGCGTGACAGCGTCGGGCAGGTAGCCCAGGCTGAGCACCGCGCGCGATGCCCGGGCGTGGGAGGCGACGTTGGCAAGCCCGCACTGGGCCGCGCGCAACAGCGCGGCGGAGACGGGCGCCGGCAGTGCCACGGCCGGGCCGTCCTGCTTGAAGACAACCTCGAAGCCCTGGCCCGCGGCCTCCGCGGTGCGCTCGGTGGAGACGCACAGCCTGCGCAGGCGCCCGGCCAGGCCCTGGGCCCCGGTCTCCCCGCCGGAGAGGTCGCGGACGAAGTCGCGGGCCTCGGCGAGGTTTTCCGCGGCCGTGGCGCCGATGGTTTCAAGCCGCTCGGCGGCCGCGGCGGTGTCCCCCGCGGCAAGGGCCGCGCTGGCCGAGCGGGAGACCAGCACGATGCTGGAGAAGCCCTGGGCCAGAGTGTCGTGGATTTCGCGGGCCAGCCGGGTGCGTTCGGACAGGGTTCCGGCTCGGTGCTGCTCCTGGGCGAGCGCCGCCCGGGTGGCCTGCAGCTCGATGAGCGCGCGGCGCTGGTTCACTCCCTCGGTGTACAGCGCCCGGTAGGCCATGCCCATGACCACCGCGAAGATCGCGCCGACCACCGGCCCGATCACCTGGGGTGCGCTCACCGAGCCCGAGTGGAAGGCGCCGGCGCCGATGACCACGGCGGTCAGCAGGGTCACGGCGATCAGCGAATGCCGGGGCCCCAGGATGTGCAGGTGCAGGAAGAAGAGCGGGAACGCCAGCCAGGAGTAGTCGGCGTTCAGGTACATCAGCACCAGCCAGAGCACCACCACCCCGCCTAGCCACCATTTGGCCCATTGCACGGTGCTTGGCGCACGGCCGCCGAAGTGGCGTTTTTCGGCAATGGTTCCGGCCAGGTACAGGGCCGCCAGCAGGCCGGTAAGGATGATCGCCAGCAGGCGCCGGCCCGGCGATTCCTCGGAGACGAGCATGCGGACCAGCCCGACGCCCAGCAGCGCGGCGAAACCCACGTGGAGCCCCACGCGCAAGACCCGAAGCACCAGGTCCCCAGCGGAGGCAGGCAGCTGGCCGGCATCCGCAGGGGCGGTGCCGGGGCTTGTCAGGTCATCGGGATTGCTGGTCTTCACAGCTCCAGCGTAGTGGGGTGTGCAACCCTTGCGGCTCAACCGTTTGGCTGAATCACAGTGGTTGAATCACGTGGGTTGAATCCGGGGTTCGCCGCGGACTCCGGCTATCCGGCGATCCCGAATTCGCGGCGCAGGGCGCTCAGCGCGGCGAGGTGGCCGTTCATGCCGTGCACGGCCGGACCCGGCGGGGTGGAACTCGAGGCCAGGTAGAGCCCCTTGGCAGGGGTGGCCCACGGATCTGCCGAGAACACCGGGCGCACCAGCATGCCGAGCATGTCCGTCATGCCGCCAGAGATGTCCCCGCCCACCAGATTGGGGTTCTGTGCCTGCAGCCCCGGGGCCGTGACGGCCTCCGAGTATTCGACGGTGTCCGTGAAGCCGGGGGCGACCGCCTCCAGCTGCCTGGTGATCGCCGCGGCCATGTCGCTTGGATCCCCGTTGGGGACGTGGCAGTAGGCCCACAGCACGTGTTTGCCCTCCGGGGCGCGGCTCGCATCGAAGCGACTTGGCTGCGAGACGATCGCGTACGGAGAGCCGGTAACGGCTATGCGGGCCTTGCGTTCCCCGCGGACGATCTGCGCGGCCGTGCCGCCCAGGTGCACGGTGCCGGCATCGGCAAGCGCGGCATTGCGCCACGGGACCGGGGCGTTGAGCACGTAGTGGACGACGCAGGACCCGGGGGCCCTGCGCGTTCCCCTGAGCCGCTTGGCGTACTTCTCTGGCAGCCGGGCGCCGGCGATGGCGGCCAGGGCCTCCGGCGAGGTGTCAAAGAGGACCGTCTTTTCCGGGACCTGCGCCAGGTCCGTGACCTCGGTGTCCAGCTCGATCCTGCCGCCCGCTTCCGTGAACATGTCCGCGAGCGCGTCGGAGATGGACTGGGACCCGCCCCGCGGGATCGGCCAGCCGGCCGAGTGGGCGGTGGCCGCCAGGAAGAGCCCCGCGCCCGTCGCCGAGGGCCCGCGTCCGCCGCCGGCGGTGTGGGCCCCGCAGCCGGCAAGCATGGCCGCCGACATTTCCCCGGTGCCGAGCCGCGGAACCATGAGTTGCGCCGCGCGCAGTCCGAAGGCCGCCAGCGCGCCGGGGTGCCGGGGAAGGCGCAGCAGCGGGTGCAGCAGCATGTCCGCCGTGGCATCCATGCGCCCGGCGATCGGGCCAAGGAGCCGCCGGTAGCCGGGGCCGTCGGCGCCCAGGCCCTGCACCGTCTTCTCCAGGTCGCGCCAGGCGATGCCGGCCCGGCCGTCGGCCAGCGGGTGGGCAAAGGAGATCTCCGGGACGATGAAGTCGACCTGTTGGCGCAACCCGACCCGTTCGAAGAACGGCGACACCAGGGACATCGGGTGCACCGCCGAGCCGAGGTCGTGCACGGCGCCGGGGTAGCCGAGCTCCCGGGTGCGCGCGGCGCCGCCGACGCCGGAATTCCTCTCGATGAGCCTGACACCCAACCCGGCCCTGGCCAGGGTGAGCGCCGCCGCCAGGCCGTTGGGGCCGGCGCCGATGACCGCCGCGTCAAAGGCCACGTCGGCCGCCCAGGACGAACTTGTCCGGCGCGCCGGCAAAGGCGCCCGCCTGCGGGTCGAGCTGCCCCACCCGGCGCACCGGGTCCAGCTCCGGCCTGAACATCGATTCGCCCACCCGGTACATCAGGTAGCCCGTGGCGATCATGTGTCCGAGCACCGCGAACACGTAGAACGACGTGGGGAACGTGTTGGACGCCTTGATGTCCGCGGTGGAGGCGTAGAGGTACATCCAGATCGCCCAGAAGTGCAGCACCTCGAAGAGCTGCCAGATGAGGAAGTCCTTCCACTTGGGCCAGGCCAGCGCGGCAAGCGGGATCAGCCACACCACGAACTGCGGCGAATAGACCTTGTTGAACATGACGAACGACGCCACGATCAGGAACACCAGTTGGCTCAGGCGCGGGGCCACCGGGGCGCGCAGCCCCAGGTAGGCGATGCCCGCGCAGCTGGCCACGAAGAGGCCCATCGCCAGCACGTTGATGAGGCTTGCATCGAGGGTGGCCATGCCCGGGACCGCCGCCGCGGTGACGTTCCAGATGTGCCAGAAGGAGGAGAGCCCGGCGCCGCGGTCCTCGGTGAAGGTGAAGAAGTGCTTCCACGCATCGAAGTTCACCACCGCCAGCGGCAGGTTGACGGCCGTCCAGGCCAGGGCCGCGCCGCCCAGGGACACCCACAGCGGCCGGTAGCGACCGGTGCGGATGGCCAGCACTATCACCGCGCCGAAGAAGAGTATGGGGAAGAGTTTCATGGCGGTGCCCAGCCCGATCAGCACCCCGGCCAGGAAGGCGTTTTGGCGCGACCACGCCAGCATCGCCAGGGCCAGGAAGGCCACGGCCCACATGTCCCAGTTGATGCTTCCGGCCAGGATGATGCCCGGTCCCAGCGCCACCATCGCCGCGTCCCAGGGCCGGCGCCCGGCGGTGCGTGCCGTGGCGATCACCACCACCATCCAGAGGCCCACCATCAGGAGGAAGTTCAGGTCGAAGAAGGCCAGCGCCCGGTTGTACTCCCCCGCGGGAATCAGCGCGGCGGTCAGCGACGCCACCACCGACATGAGCACCGGGTACTCGAACTCGGCCCCCGTGGCGAACGGGGCAAAGGGGTTCTCCGCGAACCCGCGGGCGTGGAACAGCGAGGTCCAGTCCGAGTAGCAGGCCCACGCGTAGGCATTGGTGCCGCCCCAGCCGTTCATCCGGCACGCGTTCTTGGAGGCCACGGCCAGCAGCGCGGCGATCACCGTGAGAATGATGAGGACGCGTTCGACGGTGAAGAAGCCGGGACTGATGCGCCCCGGGCTCGAATGCCTGCCCAGCGGCCCGCCAATGACCTCGGTGAATTTGCGCAGGAACGCGTCGCTGCGGCTCGGCACGGTGATGCGCACCGGGCCGATGCGCGGCTTCGGGGGGCCTTGGGTAGGGGTGTGGCTCATGGATTTCAGCCTAGTTGGTCGACCGGCCATAGCCTCCTCACGAATGCCTGTGGCGTGGTCCTGTGGACATCTGGTGGGGACGGCCTGCTGGTCCCTGTTCCCGCACGCGGGGCGGGCAAGGCGGTCTCCTACTTCTTGTTTTCGGCGAAGTGTGCGGCAAGCCGTTCCAGGGTTCGCTCCATGTTGGGTCCGGTGGTTCGGGTGTAACCCAGGAGCCGAAGCACCCATTTGTGCCGCAGGCGGCTGGCATCCCAGGTTTCACTGACCAGGGTTCCGCCCTCGCTTGGTTCCAGCTCGTAGCGCCAGCGGTGCCCGCTGAAGTGCCGCCAAGCAAGCAACGTATCCTGGTCGAATTCGACCACCGTGTTGCTGATCCGATACGGCACGCCCATGCGCATCTGCATCCCGAACTCACTGCCCGGCATGAGCTTGTCTCCCTTGCCCAGCGCGGCCCGAACCGTGCCGGAGCCGTCGATGAGAGGATGCATGGACGGATCCCTCAGCAGCTCGAAGACTTCATGGGGTGTTGCGTCGACGAAGCGGCTGCGGGTTTGCAGGAACGGGGATTGGTTCATCCGCCCATGCTATGCGTTGCACCGACCCATCTCCCCGTGTTCCGGTCGTTCTAGTACTTTCGTTCCTCGGCAAACTGCAGCGGCGACAGGCTGGCCCGCCGGCGGACCAGGTCCAGCGCGTGCTCGTCGAGCCGGCGGTCCTCGTCGCTGCGCAGCACCAGTTGCTGGACCTCTGAGGCGTGTCCCGATTCGTCGCGGGTGACGAAGATGCTCATGCATTGGGTCGTGTCGCGCCATTCGGTCCCGCGCGGATCCTTCGCACGGACATGCACGGCGATGTGCATGGAGTGCGGGCCGGTGTGGATCAGCCGGGCCTCGAGCTCGACGACGTCGCCGATGTGGATCGGGCTCAGGAAGTGGATGCCTCCGGAGTAGACGGCCACGGCGTCCTTCCCGCACCAGCTCATGGCGCAGGCCCGGGCCACCTCGTCGATCCAGCGCATGACAATCCCGCCGTGCGCATTCCCGCCCCAGTTCACGTCCGTCGGGGAAGCCAGGAACCTGAAGGTCTCGCGCGGCGTGGTGCCCGCATCCGTGTAGGCCTGGCCGAACATGGCATTGCGGATCTCCGCCCGCCCCGCAATGCGTTCGGCGGCACCGGCGGCCAGCTGCGCCGTTTCGGCGTCGGCCGGCTCGAAGTTCGGAATCTGCTTGGGCTTGCGGTCCTCGTCCATCGCAACAAAAACCAGGATGCAGTCCATGGCCGGGCGGAAGATGCGTTCGCGCACGTCGGCGGCGTCGACGGTAACGACCACCTGCATGCTGCTGCGCCCGGTGTAGACGATCCGGGCCGTGATCTCAATCAGATCGCCGTTTTCGATGGGCCTGGTGAAGTGCACGTTTCCGACGTATGCGGTCACGCAGTACCCGCCGCTGTAGCCGACGGCGCAGGCGTAACCCGCCTTGTCGATCCATTCGAGGACCCGGCCTGCCTGGACCGTGACACCGTCCTCGGAGACATCCGTCGGTGCCGCCAGGAAACGCAGCTTCATTACGTCGTTCATGGGGCAATCCTATCCGCGGGCCGCGCCACGGCGCGGAATGTTGCGTCGCGGGACCGCCCCGGACGGCGGCGCCCGACGGGCCGCACCGCGGGGGGGGTCAGCCGGCCCGCAACCGATCCAGCGCCGCCTTCAACCGGGTGTCCATGTCGTCGGCGACCTCACGAATGCCCGGGTTGCCGCTGATCCGGGCCAGGAGCTGTGCGTCGATGGCTTCTATCGTCGTTTCGGTCGCACCCAGGGCCCTGCGGACCACCACGTTGCAGGGCAGCAGCGCGCCAAGTTCGCGTTCGGTGAGCAGCCCGCGATTGGCCAGATGTGCGTTGAAGGCCCCAAGTATCACGTAGTCCCCGATCCTGTCGGCCGATTCCGGGCTGATCTCGGCGCTCAGGACTGCGCGCATGTCGATCTCGGTGAGCACCCCGAGTCCTTGGCGCCCCAGGGCCTCCTTGGTGCGGGCCACCGCCTCCTCCCACTCCAGTGGAACGGTGATGCTGTGCGTGTATCCCATGGCCGTGGTCCTCTCGCTGGTGCAGTGCGTTGCGCGTCGGCTTGCCGGTGTTGCGGCCCAGCCTAGCCGCGTTCAGGGGCGCTTGTCTGCCCCGGGGAACTTCCACCCCACCTCGTCCAGGGGCTACTTCAGCATCGCGATCATCCGCGCCATCAGGTAGCGGTCGACCAACCCGCATTTTTGCCCCTGCAACAGCCACTGCCCGATCATTTCGATGCCATCCTGGACCCCTGTTGCGGGGATGCCCGTCGGGGACACCTGCCCGCCGGGCGTGAACCTGATGGTTCCCGCCTCGTTGGGATGGATCAACACATGGCAGCCGACCTCGGCCGCGACCTTTGCGGTTGCGGGGTCCCGCTGGAGGTGGTCCATGTGGATGTCCCTGCGGTCGACGCGACTGCCGCGGACATAGCCCAGCTTGTCCGCCTCGAGCCACCGATACTCCCCCGGCTTCCAGTTCTTGGAGTCGATGAAGACCACCCTGTCGCCGTTGACCACGGCATGGTCGATGTCCGCCACCCTGCTGCCCGGAAATCGCAGGCCGTGGAAAATCCGTGTTCCCGGGATGTGCAGCAGCGATTCAAGGGCCAGGGCAGTACGCCTCTCCCCGATCACGCCCTTGGCCGTGTTTTCCTTGCCGAACCGGTTGCCGCCGTTCGACAATGCCCCTCCACCAATCCCGAACACCCTCTTTTTCACAACCCGTCGCGAGGCTGGCCGCGGCAATAGACGGCCGATCAGGACCAAACCCAGCCCACCCATGCAGCATGCCAGGAGGATGCCGGTCGACGGTGTTGCGGCCACCAAGTAGGTCACGAAATTGGCCACCAGGCCCAGCGTCGCGGCCACCATGCCAAGAAGAACCACCATGCGCGGCAGGTCGAATCCGGGCCCGACGCTTTCGCTGTGTTTCAGGCATTCTTCCCACCAGGACGGCTGCACCGCACTTGGCTGCGCAAGCCGTCCCGTAGATGCGGCGGCAAGAGGAACCCCGGACGAAGGAGGCGGGTTGCTTCCTGCAGAGGCCGAAGAGGCAGGGAACAAAGGTTCCGTCGAACTCGACATGGGCACGTCATCGGACACCCTTTCGGGCTGCAGCGGCCCCGACACATGCCGCTGCCCGGGCGCCCGCAGTACATCGGGTTCGGGAATCCGTTGCGGGGCGGCCCCGCGTTCAGCCGGCTCGAGGACTCCTTCGGGTGACGGGTGGGTCAGCAACCAGAAGTCGTAGTCGAAGCGCCGATCGGGGTCCCCGACGATGGACCAGGCGTCCATGATCCGCTCGGTCAGCTCCGCATCGGCGCCATAGCGCCACAGGGCCAGCCGTGCGGCGGCCTCGATTTGGTTGGGGGATGCGGAACGCCCGACCCCAAGGTACTGATAGTGATCCACTGCTTCTCCCCCAGGAAAACGGCCATCAACTCTCCCAGAGTTGCCCATAAGGGGACCGCGCACAAGAGGAACGGGGAGGGGAATATTTCCCCGAAACCTTGCGGAACGGACCGTGCCAGACCCGTTTGGGGTCCTCGCCGATCATCGAACGACCGCCCCGAGGGCGCCCGATAGAACCCGGAAAGGAACTACCGGTCCGCGCCGGGGAAACCAAGCTTCCAGGCATCGATCCCGCCCTCGAGGTGCAGAACGCCGCCGTAGCCGGCAGCGGCGAGGGCTTCCAACGCCTGCCCGGAACGTACACCCGCCTTGCAGTGCAGGATCAGCGGAACGTCCCGAGGAATCCGCCCCAGCGACGTCCCGTCCTTGATGCCTCCCGCCGGCACCAGCACGGATCCTGGGATGCGGGCAATTTCGAATTCCACAGGTTCGCGCACGTCGACCAGGACAAAGTCGTCCTCGCCCGATTCCCTTTTGGCCAGTCTGGTGGCCAGCTCTTCGACGCTGATCACCGTGCCGCTCGCGACAGCCTCGCCGGCCGGCTCGGGGAGCCCGCAGAAGGTTTCGTAGTCGACAAGTCCGGTGATGGGATCCGCTTCCGTGTCCTTGGATATGCGCAGCTCACGCCAGCGGGAGGAAAGCGCATCGAAGACCAGCAACCTGCCCAACAGCGTTTCGCCGACACCGGTGATGAGTTTGACGGCCTCGGTGACCATCATGGCCCCGATGGATGCGCACAGCATCCCGAAGACCCCGCCCTCGGCACAGGACGGGACCGAGCCCGGGGCCGGCGGATCCGGGTACAGGTCCCGGAGGTTGGGTCCGAACTTGTCCCAGAAAACGCTCACCTGACCGTCAAAGCGGAGGATGGAGCCCCAGACGCAGGGTTTGCCCAGCAATGCCGCGGCGTCGTTGACCAGGTACCGCGTGGCGAAGTTGTCGGTTCCGTCCAGGATGACGTCGTAGCCCTCGAAGACTTCCAGCACGTTGGTGGAGTCCAACCGAACCTGGTGAAGCCGTACCTCCACCCCGGGGTTGAGACCTGCAATGGAGTCCCTGGCCGATTCCAGCTTGCTGCGCCCGATATCGCCCACCCCGTGGATCACCTGGCGTTGCAGGTTGCTCAGTTCCACCTGGTCGTCGTCAACGATCCCGAGGGTTCCGACGCCGGCCGCAGCCAGGTACAGCAATGCCGGGGAGCCCAAGCCGCCGGCCCCGATGACCAGCACTTTTGCATTGCGCAGCCGCCGTTGCCCTTCGAGCCCGATCTGTGGAATCAGTGCATGCCGGGAGTACCTTTCGCAGTCTTCCGGGGAGAGCGGAGGCCCCGGCTCAACCAGTGGCGGTAGTTTGAAAATGACATTATTTACAGAGTTGCTTGCCATTGATTCTCGATTTCATTGGTATTTTTGCAGAACGACATCATGATTGTTTACGACGAGAAAAGCGTTAGATAACGTGTGTAAAGGACATGCTTTTCTGGGCATTTTTTGCAAGAAAAGATTATTTATCGTCGTTGTAAAATGCATTTCTACGTCGATCGACGCCGAGAAAAAATCACAGGCGAACGCGACCCTCCATGGCGGAGGAAGCCAAAGCGTGCTCGCGCTTGGGAATGCGTCCGGCGAGGGCGGCCAGCCGGCCGCCGAGAACCGAGTGCTTGAAGGCCTCGGCCATCCGGACCGGGTCTTGGGCTCGGGTCACGGCTGAGGCCAGCAAAACCGCGTCGCACCCCAATTCCATGGCCAATGCAGCATCCGAAGCGGTGCCGATCCCGGCATCGAGAATGACGGGGATTCCCGCCCGCGCCACGATCAATTCGATGTTGTGCGGATTCAGGATGCCCAGTCCCGTGCCGATGGGCGCACCCAGCGGCATGACCGCGGCCACCCCGAGCTGCTCCAGGCGCAGCGCCAGCACCGGGTCGTCGTTGGTGTAGGCAAAAACCTTGAAGCCGCGGTTCACCAGCTGTTCGGTGGCCTCGACCAACTCAACGGCGTCGGGAAGCAGGGTGTGCTCGTCCGCGATGACCTCAAGCTTCACCCAGTCGGTTTCCAGTGCCTCGCGGCCCAGTTCAGCGGTCATGAGCGCCTCGCGGGCGGTGAAGCATCCCGCGGTGTTGGGCAGCACGCGGATGTTGTTCTCGAGCAACAGGCCGAAGAGGTTGTTTCCACCGCTCGTCGCGGCATCGGGGGCGGTGTACCTGCGCATGGCGACCGTGGTGAGTTCGGTGCCCGAGGCGACCAGCGCCGCTCCCAGTCCCTCCAGGCTCGGGGCGCCGCCGGTGCCCATGATCAGGCGGGATCCCAGCGTGACGCCGTCGATGACCAGTGGGTCGGTCTGGGTGAGTACGTTGTTCATGATTCGCTGCTTTCTTCCAGAAAATTGTGTGGCGACAGCGCCGGCCGCCGGGCCAAGGGGAGCGTCAGCCGCCCTGCACTGCGGTGACGATTTCCACCTCGTCGTTGACTTGGAGTCCGGTGGAGGACCACTGGCTGCGCGGGACGATGCCCGCGTTCAGCGCCACGGCGACACCCAGCCTTCCGCCGTCGGCAGGGTGCCCGGTGGGCAGCAGGGTCCGGCCGGTCAGCTCGGCGATCAGTTCGGACAGGGTGCTTCCGGCGACCAGGGGACGGGTGGTGCCGTTGAGGTGGATGGTGGTCATGAAGTCTCCTGAAGGTGAAGGGCAGGTGAGAAACGGTCGGGGCGGAAACGGTCCCAGGCGGGGTCGCTCCTGCCGTGCAACAGCTCGGTGGCGATGTGGGCGGCAATCGGCGTCAGCAGCACGCCGTGCCTGAAGAAACCGGTGGCGAGGATGAGCCCGGGGATGTCCGTTCCGCGGGGATCGGCCACGCGGCCCAGCAGCGGCGCGTTGTCCGGCGTACCCGGTCGGGCCCGGGCGGTGGTTTCCAGCAGTTCGAGCTCGGCCACCGCCGGCAGGAGCACCTGGGCGTCCCGCAGGAGTTGGTGGACGCCCCCGGCACTGACCCCGGCGGATCCGTCCTCCCGCGAGGTCGCGCCGATGACCACGGTTCCGTCGCTGCGCGGGACCACGTACACGGGAAGTCCGCGGACCTGGCCGCGCAACGTGGCGGTGACCAGCGGCCGCAGGTTTTCGGGCACGCGCAGCCGCAGGATGTCACCGTACACGGGCCGCAGCGGAAGGCGCAGGCCCTCCGGCAGTCCGCCGAGGTGTGCGGCGCCAAGCCCGTTGGCCACGACGACTTCCTTGGCATGGACCTCGCGTCCGTCCGCAAGCAGCACCCCGGTGATCCGGGAATGGGTGTTCTCGGGGTCCTCGTGCAGCAGGGCGGCGGCGTTGGCGGCCACCAGGCAACCACCCTGCGTCGCGGCGTCGCCATCCTGGTCAACGGCCAGGCCGTCGAGGATTGCCCGGGCCACCGCGCGGGGATCGACCTGGTGGTCGCGCGGCACCAGGTAGGCCGCGGCAAGGTTCGGGGACAGCAGGGGTTCGAGTGCCCGGGCCTCCCGGAGGCTGAGCCGGCTGACCTCCAGGCCGTGCCGATGCTGCGCCTCGCACAGGTCGGCAAGCGCCTGGCGATCGGCGGGGTCGGCACCCACCACCAGCGTCGGCGTGGTCGAAAAGCAGCTCCCGGCCGGGCCCGTGGGCAGGGTTTCGGCGAAGGCCGGCCAGCGCCCCGCGGAGGCCAGCGTCAGTTCCAGCAGGTCTTCTTCCTGGTGGTGCAGCTCGCTGACCGGCGCCAGCATGCCGGCCGCGGCAAAGGTCGCGCCGGTTCCGGGGACGGGGTCGATGAGCACCACGCGGTGGCCGGCACGCCGTGCCTCCCACGCGATGCCGAGGCCCACGATTCCGCCGCCGACAACGGCAAGATCGGTGGTGATGTGGTCGGACAGGGTGCACGACATGAAGGCTCCTTCCCTACGCCGGCATGATCCGGATCAGGTTCCACGCCTTCCGCGTCGGAAGGCGTCTGTCGGTCGGCGCTCAAGGCGCCCTCTCAGCCAGCATCACTGGCTCCCGCGGTACGAAACCCAGTGTAGGGGATACGAGCCGGCCCACGCCGAACATGACGCCATGCCGTTCCGGTGGATCGGGAGGTACCCGCCCGGTCACCGTGGCACCGCGGGCAGGCGCCCGGACAGTCAGTCCCCCGGCGCGGGGGAGGTTGCCACGAGGTGGTCGCTGATCGCGCCGAACATCGCTTCCGCGGCCGGCCCCTCGAACGGGTCCACCGGCAGCGCGGTGGAGGAGAGCTTCACCCCGACCACGCCGCTTGCGCGGTTGATGTAGATCATCTGGCCGTGGATGCCCAGGCAGAAGGCCGCGTCCCGGTCCCCGGAGGGGAACCAGAACTGGCTCCGGTACATGCCGCCGGGCATGTCTTCCTCGTGGTCTCCCGCGGCGAAGGCCTCCCGGGAGTCAGCTCCCCCGGCGAAGATGTCATCCGCCCAGGCCCGGTCCACCACGCGTTGCCCGGTCAGCGACAACCCGCCGTCCCTGACCATCGCCCCGAACCTGGCCAGGTCGCCCAGCGTGGCGCAGATGCCGGCGTCGAACACCCCGGTGCCGTCTGCGTCCTGGACGAGGTAGGCGTCGTTTTCGGCGCCGATCCGTGACCAGAGCAGCTCCGAGGCCAAGTCCGCGAACGGCTTGCCGCCGGCCTCCTCGCAGAGCCAGCCAAGCACGTCGGTTTCGCAGCTGCGGTAGGCGAAGCTGCCGCCGTGTTCCCGCTCGCGCTGCAGGCTCCGCAGGAAATCCTTGAGCGTCTCGGGGGCTCCCTGAATCGGCGGCGCCCAGCCGATCGCCCGGTCGAGTTGCCGTACCTCCGACGCGGGGTCGAGGTATTCCTCGGAGAACCTGACGCCGCTGCGCATGTCCAGCAGGTCCCTCACGGTGGCGCCCTCGTACCCGGTGCCGCGCAGCCCTGGGATGCAGTGCTCGATTCCCGTGGCGACGTCGATGGCGCCGGAGCCGGCCAGGGAGCCGACGACGCAGGACACCAGGGACTTGCTCACCGACATCAGCAGATGGCGGGTGCCTGCACCCATCTCCCCGAAGTACTCCTCGGTGACCAGCCGGTCCCCGTGCAGCACCGCCCACGCGTCGGTGCGGGTCTCCGCCAGGATCTCGGCGACGCTCAGGCTGACGCCGCCGGGCAGCGGCACCTCAAGGGTCCTGAGGTCCCGCGGATGCCTGGCGAGTTCCGCCGCCGGGCCGGCGGCGCCGATGGTTGCGCTCGGGAAAAGCTCGTCCATGTGCTGGAACGACCAGCGCAGGTGCTCGGGTTCCTGCCATTGCGCGGCGGTGGGACGGTGCTGCTCGGTGGTCTCGGTCATGGGTTTCTCTCCTGTCGGGGGGGGCTGGCTCGGATTCGGGGCCGTACGGCGCTAGCCGGCCAGGCCGGACGCGGCGAGTTCCGCGTCGTAGGCGCCCTGCCCTGCCACCACGGTGCGCAGCACGCGCGCGGTGAGCAGCACGTCGTTGCCCTCGGTGAAGGGGTCCGCGTCGATGACCACGAAGTCCGCGGCGTACCCGGCGGCCAGGCGTCCGTGGGTGGCGCCGTCGCCCACGGATTCCGCGGAGTCGCGGGTGGCGTGGATGAGCGCGCTGGCCAGCGGCAGGGCCAGGTCCGGCTCGACGGCGCCGCGGGCGGGATCCAGCGCCGAACGACGGGTCGTGGCCACGTACAGGTTCGGCAGCGCCGCGTGGGGCGCCGTCGGTGCGTCGGAGGAGAACGCCAGCAGGGCGCCGGCAGCCTCGTACTCAGGCCAGGCGAAGCCGCGTTCGGTGCGCTCGTCCCCGAGCATCGCGTCCCAGTTCTCGCGCACCGCCGAGTCGGTGTGCACCGGCTGCATGGACGCGGTGACCCCGAGCTCCGCCATGCGTTCGGCGGTGCCGGGTGCGGCGTACTCAAGGTGTTCGATCCGGTGCCGGCGGGCCCGCGGTCCGTTGAGGTTGATGGCGTGTTCGATCGCGTCGAGGGCGATGGTGCTGGCCGCGTCGCCGATGGCGTGCACGGCGACCTGAAGCCCCGCGGCGTCCGCCGCGGCGAGAACCGGCTTGAGATGCTCCAGCGGCCAGATCGGCCCCTCGTTGCTGCCGTCGAAGTACGGTTCGTGCATGGCTGCGGTGCATGCGTCGATCACCCCGTCTGACACGAACTTCACGCCGACCACCCGGAATCCCGGGCCGAAGTCGCGGGCCGCCAGTTCGGCCGCGCGCCGCACCTGGGCGATGTTCGCCGCCTCGTTCCCGGTGTTTCCAACAAGCCAGTGCGCCGCCAACCGCAGCGGCAGCCGGCCGCCGCGGCGTTCAAGGGCACGTTCGATCGTGGCCAGGCCGATCTCGTCGAAGGCCATGTCCACGGCGCCGGTGACCCCGGCGGCGAGGTATGCGTCGATGGCCCTGTCGATGGCGAGGTCACGGTCCGCGTCGCTTGTCACGGAGGCCAGATATGGCCACACAATCTGTTCGACGGTGGTTTCCAGCAGCAGGCCCGTGGCATCCCCGTTCGAGTCGCGCACGATCCGCCCTCCGATCGGGTCCGGGGTGTCGCGGGTGATCCCCAGCTCGGCAAGCGCCGCGCTGTTGACCCAGCAGGAGTGGTAGTCGTTGCTGTCCAGGTACACCGGAACCCCGCCGAGCACCTCGTCGAGCATGGCGGCCGTTGGCCGGCCCTCGGGAACCGAATCGAAGAGCCAACCGCGACCAAGCACGCGGGCGTCTTCGGGTGCCGCAGCCCGCGCGGCAGCGAGCCGGGACTGGATCTCCTCCAGGGTGCGGGCGCAGGTGAGTTCGACCTTGGCCAGGGCCTCGCCGGTCATCAGCAGGTGGGTGTGCGAGTCGATGAAGCCGGGAACCACCAGGTTGCCGTCGAGGTCGACCTGTTCGGCGTCCGGGCCGGCGACGGCCAGGGCCTCGGTTGCGGTTCCCGCGAAGGTGATCTTTTCGTTTTCGACGACCAGGGCCTCGGCCCAGGACGCGGCCGGGTCGGTGTCGGCGGTGAAGATGCGGGCATTGGTGTAGAGCGTGGTGGTCATGCGGGGGTTCTCCTGGGTATTGAAGGTTTCGTGAAGGGCTGGCATTGCCGGCTGGGCCGGCTGCCTACTTGGCCAGGACATCCGGTGTCTCCACCAGGGCCGATGCGGACGGGGCGCGGTACAGGCGGGTGGCGAACACTGCGACGGCAACCGTCGGGACGGCCAGCAGCATGCTCGAGACGCCAAGGAAAATGGTGAAGCCGTGGCTGCCGAGCCATGCCAGCAAGGCGGCGCCGATGATCGGGGTCAGGCTGGAACCGACAAGGTAGACGGCAAGCAACGGGCCGGACCAGCGGCCGTCGGCCGAGAGCGCCGCGGACACCGCCACAAAGTACATGAACGCGACGGCGTAGACGGTGTTCCAGGCGATGAACAGGACGATGAACACGGTGGGATCGGTGGCAAACCCGGTGGCGATCTTCAGGGCGCTGCCGAGCAGTATCAGGATGGCCAACGGCACGGCGCGGCCGAGTTTGTCGCCGACGATCATCAGCAGGACCGAGCCGACCAGCCCGCCGGCGGTGGCACCGCTGAGCGCCAGGCCCAGGCCCTCCGGGGTCACCCCGGCCTGCGATTCGCCGAGCACCCCGCCCATGGCCCAGAGTGAATCCTCGGCCACGGCCCAGAGCGCGAAGACGACCAGCAAGGTGAAACCGGCAATTGTCACCCGGTGGTCGCCGGACCTCGTCGTTGTGCGGCCGCCTGGCATCGGCACGGCCTCGGCGATTGCGGCCGCGGTCTGCGGGTTCTCGACGGGCACCTGCGGCAGCCAGGCACTGAGCACCAGGCCGATCAGGCTGAACAGCGCCAGTGCGCCGAAGACGTTGATCGGGGCGAGGCCCAGCACCGGCAGCACGGCAAGCACCACGGTGATGATTGCGCGGTTGGCCAGCCCGTTGAACCCGGCAACACGGTCCGGGTTGATGAATGCGGCGAAGGCTGCGCCGGAGGCCGCAACGGCACCGCCGGCGCCGGCACCGCCGATCAGCAGGCCGGCGATGATCACCGCAGGGCTGGGGACCAGCGCGGCGGCGCCGAAGGCCAGCACGCCAAGGAGTAGCCCGCCGCGGGCCACGGAAAGCCGGGAGCGCCCGGCACACAGCGGCGCGACTGACAGGCCGACGATCGCGGTGGCCAGCAGCACCCCGGTGACGATCCACCCGGCGGTGATGAAGTCGACCCCGATGGACACCTCCAGCGCGGTGATCATGTACGGCGAGAGGTTGACGCCGAGGTAGCCGGCGATGGCAATGGCAAAGGTGGCCGAGGCGCTGGGCAGCCGCAGGGGGATGCGGCCGGCGTGGGGAGCGTGGGACATAGGGGGGTCTCTCCAGGATTCTGACACTGACGACGTGGAAACGGTGAGCGGGGAATGCGACCAAGGGGCGACATTCACGTAAACTAACGGTGTTAGTTTTAACGAGTATGACTGCCGTCACATCATTTGGGAAGACCCCTTTTGGAGTCCGCCGCCACATGACATTGCGCCGCACGGCGCCCGCCTTGTCCTAGGCTGGGTAAGCTGGCAGGTCACCGCCCGCCCACGACCGATTGCCCCCGACCCCAGGATGCAGCCCATGGCCCGACCGCACCGCGCTGTGCTCACGGCAGAAATCATCGCCGATGCCGCACTCACACTCATCGATTCCGGGGAACCCTTCGGAGTCAACGCCCTGGCCCGCGCATTGGGGGTCAAGCCGCCATCCCTGTACAACCACGTCCAGGGATTGGAGGCCATCATCGAATTGGTGCGCGGCCGCCTGGCCGACCGTTACTTGGTGGAGCTCCCCGCCGATGCGCCTTGGGACGTGACCGTCGAGTCGACCATCCGCGCCGAGCGACTCATGTACACCTCGCACCCACACGTCGTGCCGCTGATCGCCACCAGCACCGTGACCGACCAGCAGGCCATCAACGCCTACGACACCACCGCCTCGGCGCTGGTCGACGCCGGATTCCCGGACAGCGAGGTGCTGGTGCTCGTCCAGCTTCTCGACGCGTTCGCACTGGGTTCGGGCCTGGACTACGCGGCACCCGACGCCGTCTGGCGCCCGGAGGGCAAAACCCGAAACCTGGGACGGCTCCTGGAGCTCGAACCGCGGGGAAAGGTGCGCAGCGACCAAGCTTTTGAAATCGGACTTGCAATGCTGCTGACCGCCTTGCGTGCCCGGCTGGAGGAACACCTGCGGGCATAGTGCCTCTTGGGGAGCCTCCTCAGTCGGTCATTCCCTCGCTTCGACTGAGCCCTCGGTTTTCGTCGCAGGCAAGCCTACTACTGCTGTGGGTGCTTGAAATGCCGTAAAAACATCCCCTAGCTGACCGCTCGGAAGATGGATCCAGCCCTCGCTGCGCGCGCTGTTGGCCAGAGCCGGATCGACACCATACGTTGACGCAACGGACACCGCCCGGGCAGTAAGCGAAGCAATGACCGCGTCCAGGAGATCGTCAGAGGACACCATCTTCTCTTCATGCGCTCCCAGCTGAAGCCACGGAGCTTCGGCCTTCAACTGCTCGACCAGTTCTCGTCGCGCCAAGGTTTCCGCTGAACCGGTTCCCTTGTACTTGGTCGCCCTGAATCCCCATAACTTCAGTGATGCCGCAGGATAAACCTCGGCCAATTTACCCGCACCGTCACGCGACTGGATTCCATGCACTTGCCCGATTTTCGCCTGAATTGCCGCACATCGCATCGCGGTGTACCCAAGTCGATCGGCCGAGACGCTAAGTGGCCTGATTCCCGTAGTCGCAGTGACGAACCGGTCAGTGGCACGGTAAGCGAGATTCCGTCGGCCCGCCAGCCCGTCTTGTTCGAGCACCGCTTGTGGATCATTCCGCTGATGACCCATCAAAAACGGGAGAAGAGCTTCCGGCCAACCAAGCGGGCAATCGATTCCCGTGACGTCTGTTGTCCCGAAAAGATCAACGATTTCATCGTCGGTGACAGCAAGAGACAGATGAGTTAGTGCCGCATTTTCACCGGTCCAACGGATGACGGCAACCGCCGTTTTCTTCGGATCGGCTGCAAGATCTACACCAAGTGTCCTCATGTAGCACCAGCCTACCGATGCCGACCGACTGCTCATGGTGCTGGTGGACCAGTCTGCAATCGGAACCTGAATCGGGACCTGCGTTTATACGGATTTTTCGAATGCGCAGGAGCCTTCTAGTGAAGGGACTTGAGCCCCACGACGCCGCCGACAATCATGACGAGAAAGAGTATTTTCAGCAGCGAAACCGACTCGCCGCCCGTGGCCATGGCATAAACGACGGTCAGTGTCGCGCCGATTCCAACCCACACCGCGTAGGCGGTGCCCAGCGGAAGCTCCCTCATCGCGTACGCAAGCCCGAGCATGCTGGCGATCAGGCCGACCACAAAGACGATGGACGGGGCCAAGCGGGTGAAGCCCTCGGATTTGCCCAGGGCGGTGGCCCAAACGGCCTCCAGAACACCGGAAATAACAAGCACGAGCCAGGACATGGCAGTCTCCTAAGGGCCGTCTTGTCGCACACCGGGTACGGCACCCATCGTCCGGGTCCCCAGTCACGGGGTCTACCTCCTAAGGTCGCACACCCCCGGCCCCATGGCAACTTCGCACATCGAGCCGTCGCTGCGCAGGCGCCAACGCCAAGGCCGGAACCCCGCCGCGACCGGAAACCGGTCTATGGCAATCGGTTTTGATGTGCCAGTCTGGGTTCACCGGCACCACCAGAGGCGGGAAAACCGATGATCGCTGGATCCACAGAGGCGGGCAGCCCGCCCGAACGCGCACAAGGCCTGATACTCGGGCCGATGCTCCGTCACGTGGACAACTCTTGCGCCAGCATCTGGGTCGAAACCTCTGCGGCCTGCACCGTCGAGGTCCGTTGCGGCGAGGACGCTTGGCGGGCCAAGACCTTTGCGGCACACGGGCACCACTACGCTCTCGTTGAAGTGTCCGGGCTGACGGCCGGAAGCGTTCGCCCCTACGCCGTGCATCTGGACAGGGAGCTCGTCTGGCCCGTTGATGACGGATTTCCGGACTCGATGATCGCAACCCTCGATCCGGGCAAGCAGCCGCGGCTGGCCTTCGGTTCCTGCCGTACCAGTGTTCCGCATGACGAATCCGGAAATCGCAGACACGGGGTCGATGCGATGCGCGCCTACGCCCTGTCCATGGCCGGGTCCGAGCACGGCCGCTGGCCCGATCTGGCACTGTTCCTCGGCGACCAGGTCTATGCGGACTCCACCAGCCAGGAGATGCAGGATTTCATCCGCAAGCGCCGCAACATCGAGGAAGAGCCCGGGACCGAGCTGAAGGACTTCGAGGAATACGCCCACCTGTATCGGCTGGCCTGGTCGGACCCGGCCAACCGCTGGCTCCTCTCGACCCTGCCCAGCGCCATGATCTTCGACGACCACGACATCCGCGACGACTGGAACTCCTCGCTGGGCTGGAAACAAGGCATGCAGAAGACCAACTGGTGGCACGAACGCATTGTTGCCGGACTCGGCGCGTACTGGGTCTATCAGCATCTCGGCAACCTCTCGCCCAAGGAACGGGCAGCCGATCCGCTGTGGCGGCTCGTCTCCGCCCACACAGGTCCCGGCGAACTGGACCTGACGGCGGACCTGGACGCATTCGCCGAACGCGTCGACGCCGTGCCGGAAAGCTACAGGTGGAGCTACTGCCGCGACTGGGATCAGGTGCGCCTGATCGTGGTGGACTCCCGGGCCGCCCGCAAGCTTGAACCCGGGCAGCGCGCGCTGCTCGATCCGGCGGAGCTGGCGTGGCTCGACGAGCGGATGCGCGGCGGCTTCCGCCATTTGCTGATCGGCACGTCGCTGCCGTTCCTGCTGCCCATGGGCCTGCACCACGTGGAATCCTGGGACGAGGTTCTCGCATCGGGGAAACGCGGACGCCCCCAGGCCTGGCTCGGTGAACGCCTGCGCCTGGCCGTGGACCTTGAACACTGGGCAGCGTTCCAACGCAGCTTCCATGATGTGGCCCGCTTCGCCACGGAGGTCGCCGACGGCAAGCGAGGCCCGGCCCCGCAAACCGTCACGTTCCTCTCCGGCGACGTGCACTTCTCCTACGTCTCCGAGGTCGAGCGGGACAACGGGAGCCGAATCCTGCAGGCGGTCTGTTCGCCGATCCGCAACCCGCTGCCCCGGTTCCTGCGCTACTTTGCCGCAGCCATGGCCTTTGGGCCCGCCGTCCCGTTCGGGGCCTGGATGGCACGGGCCGCGCACGTGCCAAACCCGCCGTTTCGTTGGAACGAAATCGAGGGTCCATGGTTCGACAACAACCTCGCAATCCTGGAGGCCACCGGCGATGGGCTGGCGCTGAGCTGGCACACGGGAGTGGTTGTCGACGGGGACCAGCTGCACCCGCGGTTGGACACCGTCGCCGAGGCGACCCTTGAGGCCCGCCGGGGCTGAATCAGTGACGGAAGGGCAGGGGGCTGTGGCGGGCCTGCATCCCGCCCAAGGCTTCCCGAGGCCGGCGGCTGCCACTACGGCCGGGTGTTGACCTGCAGGTAGTTCTCCAGGATGTACTGGGCAATGGACAGGCTCGAGGTCGCCGCGGGCGATGGTGCGTTGCGCAGCAACGTCACCGGCCCCACCTGGTCCACCGCAAAGTCATCCACCAGAGAGCCGTCCCTCCCCCAGGCCTGTGCCCGGACACCGGCGGAGGCCTTCGCCGCGAGGTCCGCGGGCTTCAGTTCGGGGATGAACCGTTGCGCCTTTCTGTAGGAAAGGGACTTGACCAGCGATCCGCCGATCTCGTCGATGCCCATGCGCCAATGCTTCTTCGCAAAAGGAAGGGCGCCCGGCCAGCGCAGGGATTCGAGGGTGTCCCGCAGCGAAATCGCGGACCAGCTGTACCCCTCGCGGGCCAGCGCCGGCACCGCATTGGGGCCCATGTGCACGTCGTCGTAGACGCCGCGGGTGAAATGCACGCCCAGGAAGGGGAACCGCGGGTCAGGCACCGGATAGACCATGCCCTTGACCAGGTGGTTCGCCGCTCCTGACAGTTGCCAGTATTCGCCGCGGAACGGCAGGATCTTGGGCGAGGGGTCTCCCCCGACCATCCGCGCGACCAAGTCCGACTGCAGCCCGGCGCACGCGATGACCCTGTCGAAAACCCCGTCGAAAACCGGCGTGGACACCCGCACCTTCCCCTGCTCGATGGCCAGCGCCGTGACCTCCTGACCCAACAGGATCGTTCCGCCCGATGCACGCACGTCCTGCGCCATGGCCTCGGTGATCGCCGCATAGTCGACGACAGCGGTATGCGGCGAGTGCAGGGCGGCCACACCGGCAACGTGCGGTTCGATCTCGCGCAACCCGGCGGAATCCTCGATCCTCACCAGCCCGGGAACCCCGTTGGCGCGGGACCGCTTCTCGATGTCGGCCAGCGCCGCGAGCTCGGAGTCGTCGATGGCCACCACCAGTTTTCCGAGCTCGCGATATGGCAGCGACTTTTCCAGGCAGAATTCCTTGATCGCCACGCGTCCCGCGGCACATAGCTGGGCCTTGAGTGAACCCTCCGCGTAGTACAGGCCGGCATGCACAACCCCCGAGTTGTGGCCGGTTTGGTGCTTGGCCAGCCGATCTTCCTTTTCGAAGAGCGTGACCTCGCCGGCCTGCCGCTGGGAAAGGGCCCGCGCCAGGGCCACCCCGATGATTCCGCCACCAATGATTGCTATTCGTTGTGCCATCTCACGTCGTCCTTGTTCGCAGCGGTGGTGCCCGGCTCGTCCCCTGGTCGGCCCGGTTTCCGAGACGTGGCCAGTGCCCACTGGCATCAGGGAAACGATATGCGTATTCGAGGCTGTGTGTGAAGACCGTGACCCGGAGTCCAGGGCCGGTTGGTTGAAGCCCGCCGGCGCAATCACCGTAGGCGGACGGCTGCCAACAATAAGCGCGGCACGATATTGATTTGAAGCAATGCCAGATCAGAGGGCGTTGGGCTAGGATCGGGTGAAAACCGCCAGATGCCATATCTGAACCTTCGGATCCCTGATGAGAGGCCTGCATACCGATGATCCATTCCTCCGTGGTCGATGACGTGCCGGTCCGCTGGACCAACCAACCGGGCCGCTTCGGCGCATCGCTGGTGTTCCGGGTAGGCGTTCGAGATGAAACTTTTTCCACGGCAGGGATCACGCACTTGGTTGAGCATCTCGCCTTTTCCGGCGCCCCGGTGCCGAACCACGAATCGAATGGCGAGGTGGCGCTGGGCATCACGGAATTCACCTTCGACGGAACACCGACGGAAGTCGCAGAGTCCCTGAATGCGGTGTGCGAATCGCTCAGCGCACTTGCAAGCGGCCGCGTCGATGAATCGATGCTGGCCAAGGAACTCAACATCATGGAAGCCGAGGGGCAAACATCACCCGTGCCGCCGGAAATGGCCGAAGCACTCACTAACCATTACGGATTGTCCGGGCCGGGACTGGCTTTCGCCGATGAGAAGTACCTTGACCGGCTGGGGACCGAGGACGTGGCCAGGCATGCAGCCACATACTTCACCCGCGGCAACGCCGTCCTGGTCTGTAGTGCGGAGCCTCCGGCCAATTTGCGGCTCCCTCTTCCCGACGGCCCACGCCGGCCCTTGGCCGCCGCAAACCGCGTTGGTTCGCCAGGCCCGGCCGAGTACGTCAGCGGCGGAACGGAGCTGGTGATTTCGTTCAAGATTCCGGGCAACGCTGATGGCGCAACCGGCGTTGACAACTTGGTTCAGCAATCCCTTGAACGGC
The DNA here is from genome assembly GCF_044756805.1 of Paeniglutamicibacter sp. NPDC091659. Taxonomy (NCBI): domain Bacteria; kingdom Bacillati; phylum Actinomycetota; class Actinomycetes; order Micrococcales; family Micrococcaceae; genus Paeniglutamicibacter; species Paeniglutamicibacter sp. NPDC091659. Next base: position 128,571 of record NZ_JBIVTO010000001.1, on the reverse strand, counting down.
GGATCCATGAAGGACTGCGGCGCCAACATGGGTTGGTCTACGGAGCGGCCTGTTCAAGCGTGACCGTCGATGACGACTCCTCGCTATTTGTTGCAACCGTAGACGTGGCCCCGCGCAACGTAGCCGAAGTCGCCGGACGCGTCATCGACGAACTACGGGCGTTGAGGGACACCGGGATCACGCCCGAAGAAGTGGATCGATTCGCCGCAAATTTGTCATCCGACCGGGCCGAACCCGGTTCGGAACAGATGGAGGCGTACCAATGCGCGGTTTCCGAACTCTGCGGCCAACGCCCCTGGTTCTGGAAGGACTTCGCTCAATCGCTGGAAACCTACACGCCGGAGCTGACGGCCAAGCACCTTGCAGGGCTTGAATCCACCCTGTTGGTCGGCCTCCCGGAGGAATCAATTCCCGAGGAAGTGGATGAGCGCACCGGCGTCGTGTTCCCGCCGCGGCATTCGGAAACCAAGACCGGGCTGCAGGGTGAGGTCTACAAGCGCGGGCTCTTGGCGAGATTTGCCGGGGCCCCGGCCGATGCCCGGCTGGTGGTGGGCCAGGCAGGCGTCGAACTCACCTTGTTCGGAGCTACAACGGCCGTGCATTGGGAGGGAATCGTTGGCATGGAACGCGGACAGTTCGACGGTGGACCCGAGCTGATCACCCTCTACACACATGATGCGTTCCAGCTCGAATTCCTCTCGGCATGGTTCAAGCGGGGCGAGGATGCGGTTTCGCGAATCCGCGCCGCCGTGCCGGACCATCTCCAGCGCGTCGCCGCCATCGAGGACGACTGACTCCGGTTCGGGCCGGCCCAGCCTGCCCGCCGACGCTGCCTGACCGCAGATTCACGGCAACGCACCAGTCAAGCATGGAAACAAAAAGTTGACACTGCCCCAGGGGCAACGTTCAGGCTGGAACCATGAACCGCGAAAACCTTTTGGGCATAGGCGCCTTTGCCGAGTCGACAATGCTGTCACCCAAGGCCTTGCGCATCTACGACGAGCGCGGACTGCTGGTGCCCGTCTTCGTCGACCGGTTCAGCGGGTATCGCTACTACGCGCCGGAGCAATCCAGCCAAGGGCGGATCATCTCCATGCTGCGCGCCGCGGGCATGTCGTTGGATGCGATTGCCGCGTTCATGGGGAACGCTGCCGATGCCCCGGCAGCGGCCATGGAACAACTCCTCGAGCACGAAGCGGCGGTCCGCAACAACACCGAATCCATCTCCACGTTGCTCGCCCAGGTGCGGGCCCACCTGACGGGAAACCCCATGGAAAACGTTGCCCCCGTTCTTGAACCCGAACGCCACCTGCTCTCCGTGATGCTGCGCTGCACCGTCGGGGACCTGGACGACGGCATCGAGAATCGACTGGAACAGCTTCACGCCATTGCCCGGGACAACGGGCTGAACGTCGTCGGCCCGCCGTTCGGGATCTTCCACCGGGAGATCACCGAAGAATTGGACGGACCGCTCGAGGTGTGCCTGCCCGTCGATGCACTCACCGACCTTTTGCCCGGGCAGGGGGCAGACCCGGTGCGCAGCTACCGGCTGGCCGGCGGACGCTACGCAAGAGTCACCGTCAAGGGAACCGAAACCGATTTCCCCGCGATCCTCGCCGCCTACGACCAGGTGTGCGGTTGGATCGAGAAGGCGGGAGGCACCAGTGTCGGTCCGCCCCACGAAATCTGGCACGTCCTGCCGTGGGAGGCGGAACCTACGGAAATGACCGTCGCCTGGCCGTTCGCCTGAGTCCTTGAGGGGTTCTCCGGTGCCCCTAAAGCCTTGGCAACACCTGTTCGCGGACCTGCTTGCGCAGGATCTTGCCAAGCAATGAGCGCGGCAGGTCCTCGATCGCCACGATCCTCTTGGGCACCTTGTATCCGGCCAGCTGGCCGCGGCAGTGCTCGCGCAGGGCTTCCTCGTCGAGTTCTGTGTCCGGTTCCAGTTCGACGGCCGCAACCACCATTTCCCCGCCGCGTTCAAGCGGCTTGCCGAACACCGCGGCATCCTTGACGGCCGGGTGGAGGCGCAGCACCAATTCGACCTCGGTCGGGGCCACGTTGAAGCCGCCGGTGATGATCAATTCCTTGGCCCGGTCAACGATCTTGGTGAACCCGTCGGCATCGACTGTCACCACGTCTCCCGTGCGCAGCCAGCCATCCTTGGTCAGGGTCTTGGCGGTTTCCTCCGGGTTGTTCCAGTATCCCTGGAACACCTGCGGGCCCTTGATCAGCAGCTCACCGGGCTCGCCCTGTTCCACCTCGTGTTCCGGATCGTCAAGGTCCACGACCTTCATCAGCGTCGAGGGGAACGGCACGCCGATGGTCCCGGCGCGGCGGGTCGGGTGGAACGGATTGCCCAGGGCAACGGGCGAGGATTCGGTCATGCCGTAGCCCTCCACCAGCAGGCCGCCGGAAACCGATTCCCAGAGTTCCACCACGTGGTCCGGCAGGTTCATGGCGCCGGAAATGCAGTACTTGGCCGAGCGCAGCGAGACGCCCTTTTCCTTGGCGGCCATGGCCGTGCGCTCGTAGATCGGCGGCACGGCGCAGTAGACGGTGGCCGGGGACTTCTTCATCGCGGCCAGGATCAAGTCCGGGTCGAACTTCGGGAAGAGCACCAACAGGCCCTGCTTCTTGACGCCGAAGGTCAGGTACAGCGTCATGCCGAAGGCGTGGAACATTGGAAGGATCGCGTACAGGATCTCCTTGCGGTCCTGGGCTCCGGCCATCCAGGCTTCGCCCTGCAACGCATTGGCGTACAGGTTGAAGTGCGTGAGCATGGCGCCCTTCGGCGCCCCGGTGGTGCCGGAGGTGTACTGGATGACGGCAAGGTCCATCACGCCCGGACGCGGGTGTGCCGGGTCGATCCGCTCGGACCTCAGAAGGTCCTTCCAGGACATGGCGCCCGGGGCGGGAGCCGTCAGCGATGCCTTGGTCTCGCGCAGTTTTTTCACCGGCAGGTTCAGCGCCAACCGCTTGATGGTCGGGAAGGCATCGAGCAGGTTCACCGAGACCACGTGGTCGAGCTGCACGTCCTTGGGGAACTCGCGCACCGCGGCGGCTGCCTTGTCCCAGGAGATCACGACGCGGGCCTGGTGGTCCTCGAACTGGTGGCGCAGTTCGCGCGAGGTGTAGAGCGGGTTGTGTTCGACGACCACCGCGCCCAGGCGAAGCACCGCGTAGAACGCGACGACGTGTTGCGGGCAGTTCGGCAGGATCAGCGCGACCCTGTCCCCCGCCCTCACGCCGAGCTTGCGCAGGCCCTCGGCCGCACGATCCACCTGTTCGCCGAGCTCGCGGTAGCTGGTGCGCCGGCCGAAGAACTCGGTGGCAGGGCTGTCGCCCGCCTCGGACACGGAACGCTCAAACATTGCGCTCAGCGATTCGGTCGGCAACTCGATTTCGGCCGGGACTCCCGGCTGGTAGTTCTTGACCCAGGGTTGTGTTGCGGTGTTGTCCATGGAACTATCATGCCGCGAACCAAAGCCGCGCAACGACTGGTAACGGCGCGTCCTTGGCCACGTTTTGCGTGGCCGTCCCGCTATTCGGCGGCGGCGAAGAGCGCAAACGGCGGGGTGTACATGCCGTCGACAACGGCCTCCGCCGGCTCCGACCCCAGCATGACCATGCGGTTTTGCGCGTCCACGTGCACCACTGCCGGCTCGAAGACGCGTGCCTCGGCATCGTCCATGGCCGCATAGGTAATGAGGATGACAAGGTCTCCCACGTTGACCAGGTGGGCAGCAGCCCCGTTGATTCCGATGACGCCCGAACCGCGTTCACCGGCGATGGTGTACGTTTCCAGCCGGGCACCGTTGGTGATATCGACGATGGAAACCAGTTCACCGGGAAGGATGTTTGCCGCGTCCAGGAGATCCGAATCGACGGTGACGGATCCTACGTAGTGCAGGTCGGCATGGGTGACTGTTGCGCGGTGGATCTTGGACTTGAACATGGTTCGCTGCATGGTGGTTCCCGGGTGTGTAGAAGGCAAGGCATGGACCGGCGAATGGTTCCGGTTCGAGCGGCAACGATTCCTCCGACGGAAAGTAGGGGTAGATTCCCCTCGAACCATTACCTCGCTGGCTCGCGTTTCCGACACAGTGATTCTAGGTGCCGGGCCAAGACAGTTTCCAGAGCTTTGTGTCGTATATGACAGTCTTCGGGCAAGCCCGGCACATCGCTTGCCGTCTCGCGGGTTCCCAGTTGCACAGTCCGAAAGCGGTCTCGAGTGATCTGGAATGGAGATCATTCAGATGGTTGACCTGACGATTCGCTGCGGCACTGGATTCTGCGAGCTGCCCCTGAACTGCACTCCAGGCAGGCGGAAACCTTCCGCCTGCCTCGATCGTGGAATACGTGAATATGAACGAACCCGAGGCTTCCGCGGAACCGCTTGCGCAGCTGCGCGACGTCGGTTTGCTCCGGGTTTGTTCAGCTACCCCAGGTCCCGCCCCGCCTCCGTGGAGATGCAAAGCCGGTTTCCCTGGGCATCCGTGGCGACAACCCACATCGGCGCATGCTCATAGTCGAGCGCCACGCCGTCCGCGCTCAAGACCTCCAGAACCGCCGCGCTTTCGACAAAGGGAATCATGACGTCAACGTGGAATCGATTCGAGTTGGGAGTCTCCGTTTCCTGGAACCACAGCGCCGGACCACGCCCGAACGGGTCGGCCAGGGTTCCGTCTTTCCGCGCCTTGTAACCCAATGCGGTTTTCCAGGTCGCGGAAATGCCTTCCGCGTTGTCCGTGTCGATGGCGATCTCCACGGTGCGCAGGAGTTCCGGGCGCGCCACGGCACCGTACACCGCGGCCTGGCTGGAGATCGAACGCGCCAGCGCGGCATCCCTAGCGGTCACTTTTCCTCCGGCATCGTGCGAGGTGAGCGTGACGAAGAGGGTGTCATATCTCCAGTCAACGTCGGGATGGTGGTTCGCGTCCTGGGCCAACTCGCCAATGACGGCAAACAGCGACAGTGCCGCGGCCGAGGATTCACATTTCAAGGCGGTGCGCAGTGCCCCGAGCCCGTAGCGCCACAAGGGCAATTGGAGCAGGTTTGCATGGATCTGTTCGGTACTCAGAACATCTTTTGCTGGCATGATGCGCTCCTTCTGGTTCCGGCCTTCGACTCCGGGCATCCCCTCAGCGGCCAATGGTGCGAAGTCATGCGCACCCCCGGGGATTCGCCCGCCTATGCCGCAAGTCTCCCACCAATGCGGCCCTGCCCAAAGGCCTCGCAGGCCCGGATTGGAACCAGGGACGCGGCCTAGTTCCGCATACGACAAAGGGTCGGCACCTTGAGGTTCCTCAAGGTGCCGACCCTTTGCTTCAACCCTCCGATGGAGGCCTGCCGTTTCCGGCCGGGCCTCGCACCCCGGGGATGTTGAAACCTAGAAAATTAGCCTTCGCATTCGCGGCAGAACTTCATGCCGTCCTTTTCGGCGGCAATCTGGCTGCGGTGGCGCACCAAGAAGCATGAACCACAGGTGAATTCGTCCTCAGCCTGCGGGATAACCTCAACCACGAGCTCATCGAGAACGATGGCGCCGGGGAGTTCCTGCCCTTCGGAGTGGTCGACCTCTTCAAGGTCGGACTGCACGCTCTTGGCAGTTGGCGCATCCATGCTCTGGACCTGCTGCAGGGTCTTTTCGGACGCCTCGGCTACGTCTGGTCGTACTTCGTCATAGTCCTGGGCCATGGCCATACCTTTGCTCGTGGTGCTGGAATCGAGAGTAATCATAGGCGAGGAATCAGGGAGAAACCTAAACGATTGTCGCTAATTTGTGTGATTCGACGCCGAGAATCGGGTATAAGGGGTTGAATTTCGTACCCGGATGAGCAATGTCACCCGCCTGAGGCGTGAAACAGCCGGACTTTTGCCCGAAACCACGCGTTATGCCACCGGCGTAGTTGGGCTGGTGCGTCTGTGTATTAAGCAGTCACAACTTCGGAAACGCTTGGACATCGCAGACAAGGTTAAAGGCGTTCGGGTCCGTCGCGAATGGCACCAGACCCGAACGTTGAGGCGAGGCCTATTCCGCGGTATTGATTCTGGCCGTCTCAATGACTTCTTCGGGAGCCGGGGTTCCCTGGGCCTCATGGGCACGAAGCACCTTGCGTGCCCGGTCAATTTTCAGGCGTTCACGCGGATCCCGGCTCGGAAGCTGGTCGGCCGGGCCAAAAATGGAGAATCCCAGAAATTGCAGGCGCCACCGCAGGCGATAACCCCGGCTAAGCCCGGTGATGTCTTCAACGATGGGAAGTCGCTTGTCGCTCATGATTTTCGAGTCTCTTCTGTAAAGAATCAGCCGGCATGCACTGGCCGAATACCCCCGGGAAATCCGGTTTCACAATTAAACTGTAGTCCAATGATTGGTGCACCAACTAATTATGCGCAGGCAATCCGTGCCAAGTGAATCAAGGGCTAGTTCGGCGCCTGCAGCGCCGCTGCAATGACTTTCTTCATGCTCGCGTGTAGCCCCGCAAGTTCATCGGCGTCCATGTCAAGGCGGCGCATCATTTCCTTGGGCACTTCCAGTGCAACCTCGCGAGCGTCCTTGCCTTTTTGGGTCAGGACGATTTCGAGGGTGCGTTCATCCGATGCGCTCCTGCTCCGCTGCACGTATCCCATCGATTCAATGCGCTTGACCAGTGGGGAAAGGGTTCCCGGATCCAGGTGCAGCAGACCGCTCAATTCCTTGATGGACAGGGGCTCGTGTTCCCAGAGCGTCAACATCACCAAATATTGTGGGTGCGTCAGGCCCAGCGGCTCAAGCACGGGCTTGTAAGCGGCAATGACGCTGCGCGATGCAAGGGAAAGAGCAAAACAGACCTGGTTCTCCAGTGCCAGCGGATCTGCCAGAGGTTTTTCGCTCACTATGTTCCCTGCTTTGGTGGATGACTCGATCTATCCATCATAGGTACCCGGCCCGCTTCGCCGGCCACGCGCGGCAAGCTCCCGAACGGCCCCAAACCCAATTGCATGCAAACGGGCAACACCCGACACGTACCTCTTTCGTCCATCCCGCAAGCGCAATCCCCGGCCTGAAGACACCTGCTTCATTTCGTTCCCCACTCGTCTTCTGCCGTTAACCTAAATGCCGGTCGGGCGTTGTTTTGCCTCGATAGCGTCCTTGATGTGAGCACGAACAGTGAAGCGAAAACCTTGGTCATCATCCCCGCACGGGGCGGATCCAAGGGAATCCCGCTAAAAAACATGCGCAGGATCGGCGGCCAAACCTTGTTGGCCCGGGCCATTGAATCCGCGTTTGCCACGCCGTCAGTTATCGACGTCGTGGTCAGCACGGACCACCCGGACATCAAGGCCGAGGCACTGGCCCACGGTGCAACAGTCATCGACCGCCCGGCAGAGATCGCCGGAGACACAGCAAGCAGCGAATCGGTGTTGTTACACGCCCTGGGCACGCTGGACGTACTCCCCCAAATCACCATCTTCATCCAATGCACCTCCCCGGTGATCGACCCGGCGGACCTGCAGGCAGCCATCACCACGGTGGCCAGCGGCGCAGCGGATGTGAGCTTCTCAGTGGTTCCCGACCACGGGTTCCATTGGGCCTGCGATGAAACCGGATCCGCACATGCCATCGGCCACGACGTGGCACGGCGCCCGCGCCGCCAGGACCGCGAGCCGCGCTTCAGGGAAACAGGCGCCTTCTACGTCATGGACACCGAGGGCTTCCTCGATGCCGGGCATCGATTCTTCGGATCGCTCGCGCTGGCGCGGGTTCCGGAGGAACACGGCATCGACATCGACACCATGGCCGACCTGGAATTGGCGCAATGGCGTCTGGCTCGAACCACCCCGGCCCTTGGCCTGGACGTTGATGCGCTTGTCACCGACTTCGACGGTGTCCACACCGCGGACACCGCCTACCTGGGACAGGACGGCATGGAATCCGTGCGCATCTCGCGTGCCGACGGCATGGGCATCTCCTTGCTGAAGAAAGCGGGCATCCACCTCATGATCCTCTCCAGCGAAACCAATCCGGTGGTCACGGCCCGGGCAACAAAGCTCGGCATCGACGTGGCCCAGGGCGTGAACGACAAGGCCCGCGTGCTGAAGCGCTGGATGGCCGAGCGCGGACTGGATCCGGAGCGCGTCGCCTACCTCGGCAACGACGTCAACGACCTCGACCCCATGAGCCTGGTCGGCTGGCCGCTGACCGTGGCCGACGCCCGGGAGGAAGTCCATGCCGCGGCCCGGCACCGGCTCGCCACGCCCGGCGGGCACGGAGCCGTGCGCGAAGCGGCCGACCTCATCCTCACTGGACGCACCGCAACCAACCAATCCGCGGCACCCAGCCACCTGGCCGTCGTACCGGCCTGGGCCAACTAAGCGCCCCGCAGCCACCCAAAGATTTTCCATACCCACCGCCCCGTGACCTTAACCCAAACACAATCACCGGTCCGGGTAACTTCCGAAAGGCAAGAAACCATGAGCATCACCACCCTAGAAACCGCACCCGTCGCCATCGGAGACCAGCTGCTGGGCGCCGGCCAGCAGGTCTACGTGATCGGCGAGATCGGCATCAACCACAACGGTGACATGGAGATCGCCAAGCAGCTCATCGACGTCTCCGCCAAGGCCGGCGCCAACGCCGTGAAGTTCCAGAAGCGCACCCCGGACATCTCCACCCCGATGGACATGCGCGACAAGATCCGCTCCACCCCGTGGGGCGACATGACCTACCTGGACTACCGCTACAAGGTCGAGTTCGACGCAGCCCAGTACAAGGAACTGATCCGCTACGCAGCAGCGCAGGGCCTGCACGCCTTCGCCTCCCCGTGGGACGTTCCGTCCGTGCACTTCATGGAAGAGCAGGGCGCCGTGACCCACAAGGTCGCTTCCGCCTCGGTCACCGACATCGAGCTGCTCAAGGCCCTGGCCGAGACCGGCAAGCCGATCATCCTCTCCACCGGCATGTCCACCATCGAACAGATCGACAAGGCCGTGGAAACCCTCGGCACCGACAACCTGGTCCTGATGCACGCCACCTCCACCTACCCGCTGCCTCCCGAAGAGGCAAACCTGCGCATGATCACCACGCTGCAGGAGCGCTACCAGGTGCCGGTCGGCTACTCGGGCCACGAGCGCGGCCTGCAGATCTCACTGGCCGCCGTCGCCCTGGGCGCCGTCACCGTCGAACGCCACATCACCCTTGACCGCACCATGTGGGGCTCGGACCAGGCATCCTCGCTGGAGCCGAAGGGCTTCGAGGCACTGATCCGCGACATCCGCATCCTCGAGGAAGCCATGGGCGACGGCGTCAAGCGCGTCTTCCCGGGCGAGCTTGCACCGCTGTCCCGCCTGCGCCGCGTCGACGCCTAGCAAATGCCCCACGGCGGGGAGGACGGCCCGGCTGATGCCGCCGTCCTCCCCGCCGCCGGCGTTTGATCCCCCGAACGGGGCCCGCCGGCGCCCCGGGCACCGTGTCCCCGCACCGCAACGATTTTTCGCCGACGATCAAGGATCCACCCCACGCAATGTCGCAAACCGCGCACCGCATCAGCGTTATCATTCCCGCCAAGGACCAGGCGTCCTTCATCCGCGACTGCCTGGCCAGCCTTGAACGCCAGCTCGCAGACCCCGCAGCCCTCGAGGTGCTGGTGATCGACGACGGATCAAGCGACAGAACCGGTGAGCTGGCCGCGGGATTCCGGGACAGGCTGCCCGGACTGCGGATCATCCGCAACGACTCCCCGCGCGGGCTGGCCACGGCACGCAACCAGGGGCTGGACGCCAGCACCGCCCCGCACATCGCCTACCTGGACGGCGACGACTGGCTGGCCCCCGGACACCTGGAGGCCTGCAGCCGCAGCCTCGACGAGCTCGACGTGGACTTTGTGCGCACCGACCACATCCGCGTTACCGCCGGCACCCGCGTGCTGTACCGGGCTCCCCAGGCGCTGCGCAACGTCGCCCTGGACCCACGGGCGTCCATCCTTCCCCACACCGAATCCACCATGGTCGACTACCCCTACGCCTGGGCCGGCATGTTCCAGCGGCGGGTGGCCGATCGCGGCCTGCTGCGTTTCCCCGACGGGCTACACACGGCCGAGGACCGGGCCTGGATCTGGCGGCTGCACCTGGAATGCGACTCCTACGCCGTCAACAACGCCCCAGGGATCCTCTACCGGCGCGGGATCGACACCTCGCTGACGCAGATCTTCGACGCGCGCCAACTAGACTTCGTCCCGGCGTACCAACTCGCCTTCGGGATCCTGCGCGAAGAACCCGACGCCGCGCTCTACTGGCCCAAGATGATCCGCCAGTTCCTGGCGATCACCGCACACCACAACTCGCGAAAAGCCAACATGTCCCCCGCGGTCGCCGCGGACCTGGACCGCCTGGTCACCGACGCCATGGGCACCCTGCCCGAGGCCGAGCTCCGCGAGGCCTTCGCCGGGCTGGACCCGGAACGCGCCGCAGAGCTGGCGCCGATGCTGCCCGACTCCATCGACGTCACCGACCTCATCGACCCGGAGCGGAGCAACGCATGATCCAGCTGCTGATGGCCTCCACCGCCTACCAGGTCGCCTCGCTGGCGGCCATGATCGATTCGGGCACGCTGCCGGCAAGCGACGGGGAACGCATCCTGGTGCTGGCCGACGGGTCGCAGGTGCCGGAACTGACCACGCCCATCACCGAGTCCGCGGGGTTTGCGCAGCTGGCCGCCCGTTTCGACCGCGTGGTGGACCTCGCCGCACTGCTCTGGCCCCGCCGCCCGCACCAATTCAAGCCACGCTCCGAGGAGCTCGGGATGTGGGAGAAGCTGCTGCGCTCGCATTGGTCCCTGGGCACCGAAACCCTGCAGTTGGTGGTGGAGTCGATCCAGGTCAACCCGGCCATGGCCATGTGCCGGATCTTCCACGACGCCACCCTCCTGGTTCATTCGGACGGGCTGATGTCCTACGGTCCCACCCGCAACCGCGTCTCCCCCTCGATCAGCCAGCGGCTGGCCGGTGTCGCCTACCCGCAGCTGGTTCCCGGGCTGGAACCCCTGCTCCTGCGCGAGGCGCGGCCTCGGCTGCTACCCATGGACCCTGCACACCTCGGCACGGTCTTTGCCGCCCTGGCCGCGGAGGCCGAGGATCCGCGCCTTGACGCGCTGGCGCGGAAATCCGCCGGCTGCGTGCTGGTGCTCGGCCAATACCTGCACAGCCTGGGCCTGATCGACGAGCAGGCCGAACAGCATCTGCATGAACAGATGATGGAAGCCGCCCGCGACGCGGGCGCCGACACCGTCGTCTTCAAGCCGCATCCCGCCGCATCCCCGACCTCCGCGCTTCGCCTGGCGGAGGCGGCCCGGCGGATCGGGCTGGATCTGGAAGTCTACGAATCCGCGCTGGGCGCGGAGGTCGTGGCTCTGAAGCTGCGTCCGCTGGCGGTGGTCAGCTGCTTCTCCACCGCGCTGGTCACCTGCTCCACGCTCCTGGGCATCCCCGCACATGCCGTGGGCACCGCCGGCCTGCTGCAGGAGCTCGCCCCGTTCGAGAACAGCAACCGCATCCCGCTGACCCTGGTCGACGCGATGTTTGTCCACCGGATCGCCGCGGGCGCGGACATGCAGGCGCTCCTGGAGGCCACGGGGTACGCCATGCAGCCGGCGCTCCTGCCGGAACTGCACGGGGCCGCCGAGGCCTATCTGGGCAGCCACCCGGTCGAACGCGGACGCTACTTCAAGCAGCGCCGGCTGCACCGCCTTGGCCTGCCCAACACCTTGCCCCCGGCAGCCCCCACGACCCCGCCCGCCCGCGGACTGCTGGACCGCGTGGGACGGGCAGCGCGGCGCGGCACGCTGCCCCCGGCCAGGTTCATTCGCCGCCAGCTCGATCGCGTCGGGCTCCAACGGCCGGCGGAGCGCTGATGACCGCCCGGTTCGACGTCGCGGCGGTGGCCAGGCCGCGCTTCGGCCATGCCGAGGTGTGGGTGGAATCGCCCCTGCAGATGCTTTCCGCCGTGGAGGCGCACGGGGCCGGACTGCTGGGCAGCACCAGCCGCATCCACCCGCGCGGCGGCACCACGATGCTCGATGCCACCCTGCAAACGCTCATGGCACAAGCGCCGGAGGGCGTGGAGTTCGCGCCCTCCAGCACCGCCCCGCCGGCTCCCGGTTCCACGGGCGCCCAGCGCTGGGCGACCGGCGACGCGTTCTCCGGCCGCGTGCAGCGGGCCCTGCTCGGGTACCTCGCGGTGCGCGAGATCGTCGTCATCGACGACGGGATGGCCACGCTCGGGCTCCTCGACGCGCTGGTCAGCGACGAACCCACGGCGCTCGTGCGCCCGCGCTCGACCCCCGGCACCGCACGCCGTGCCCTCGGCGTGGCCTGCTGGTTCCGGCTGCGGGCGCTGGCCCGGGCCGGCCGGCTGCTGGTCTTCACCGGCCTGCCGGTGCCCGCCGACACCGCACGGAAATTCCGCGAACTCGGCGGGCACCTGGAACACCACGGCTTCGAATGGCTCAACACCCAGCCGGCCACCGAGCGCATCGCCGAACCCACCGTGGTGGTGGGTTCGGCGCTGGCCGCCGACGGGCTGATCGACGCCGAGCAGTACTTCCACTGGCTGCGGGCCCTGGCCGACGAGGGGCCTCTGGCCTACTTCCCGCACCGTCGCGAATCCGGTGCCTTCCTGGACCGGCTTGCCGCGCAGGGAGGCGCCACGGTCCACGCACACACCATTCCCGTGGAAATGCGCCTGCGCTCGCTGCGCCGCGGGCAGATCGTCCGCGCGCTGCCTTCGACGGCACTGCCCTCGCTGCGCCTGCTGCTCGGTTCCAACGGCGTGCGGGTCCTGGGCCAGGACGTTCCCGAGCACTGGTGGAAACCCGCCGCCTCCCCCGCCCTGCGGGCACACCTTTCCTCGTCATTGGAGTTTTTCACGACATGAACACAGCAGATTTCCGCCCCCGCATCGTCGCCGTCGCCGACTCTGATTCCTACCTGAAACTCGCGTGCACCACCCTCGCGGCACTTGGCCCCGGCTGGGACCGCAGGGTGGTGCTGGTGCGGACCCCGCTGGTCCCCACCGACGAGCAGATCGACGCCGCCGCCCTCGGCACACCCTTCGCCGGCGACGACATCGAGGTGCTGCCGCTCTCCGCGCTCGACTTCGGGTCCCTGGACGCGGACGTGGTCTTTGCCGCGGCTACGGGCCCGGTGGTCAAGGACGTCTTTGCCAAGCTGCTGCGCACCCGGGGCAACCGGCCGCGTCCGGCGGCCCTGGTTTCGGCGCTCCCCGGCGTCGCCTACCCGGCGACCGCCAAGGGGTGGCGGTTCCGGCGCATGGGCGATGCCTTCATCGTGCATTCGCATGCGGAGGCCCGCGAGTTCGAGCAGTTGGCTGAGCGGGAAACCGAGCACCGCCCGGAGGTCATGGTCTCCAAGCTGCCGTTCCTGCGGACCGCGGGATTCCCGCAGCCGCAGCAAGGACCCGTCACCTCGGTGGTGTTCGCGGCCCAGGCCAAGGTCCCGGTGCAGCGCGAGGAACGCGAGGCGATCCTGCTGGCCCTGGACAAGGTCGCCCGGCTGAACCCCTCGGTGCGCGTGGTGGTCAAACTGCGCGCGCGGGCCGGGGAACCGCAGACCCACGCCGAGGCCTTCCCCTTCGACACCCTGTGGGACGACCTCGCGGCACGCGGCGCCGTGGGCGAGAACCACCTGGATTTCGCGACAGGTTCGATGGATGCCGTGCTGGTCCCGGGCGCCGCGCTGCTGACCGTCTCGTCCACCGCAGCACTGGAGGCCATCGACCGCGGGCTGCCGGTCCTGGTGATCACGGACTTCGGACTCAACGAATCGATGCTCAACACCGTGTTCCGCGGATCGGGCCTGCTGGGCACCCTCGAGGACGCCCAGGGGCTGCAGTTCTCCCCGCCCAACCGGGCCTGGCTGCGCGAGAACTATTTCCACCGCCGCGGCCCGGAGTTCGCCTCTGCCCTCGAAAGCTACGCCCTGCGGGCCCGTCGCGGGCAGCTGGAGACCAGCGAGTCGCAGCTTGCCCTGGTGCGCGAGCCGGCCCTGCGCAAGCGACTGCGGTCCCGCCTGCGCACCCGGCTGCCACGTCCCGTGCTGAACGCGCTGCGCAAGCTCCGGCGGCGCCTGGCAAGCCTCTGAGCCCCTCCGCCAAGGGGTCTCCCCCAGCGTCACATGCGCCGGTCACGGCGCCGCCGGGAATAACCGGCCGGCTTTCTCACTTAGCATTGTTAAAGAACTGGACGGTGGGTCTTCCCCTGCCCAGAAGTTAACAGTTTGAGGAGTCAAGGTGTCGGAAAATCCGATTCGGGTTGCAATCGTTGGCGTGGGCAACTGCGCCACGTCGTTGGTTCAGGGTGTCGAGTACTACCGTGAGGCAGACCCCCAGGCCACTGTTCCGGGTCTGATGCACGTGCAGTTCGGCAAGTACCACGTCAACGACGTCACGTTCGTTGCAGCATTCGACGTCGACGAGAAGAAGGTCGGCCTGGACCTGGCCGACGCCATCCTCGCCTCGGAGAACAACACCATCAAGATCGCCGACGTCCCGGCGACCGGCGTCATCGTCAAGCGCGGCCACACCCTCGACGGCCTGGGCAAGTACTACCGCGAGACCATCACCGAGTCCTCCGCTGAGCCTGTCGACATGGTTTCCACCCTGAAGGACCTGAACGTCGACGTCCTGGTTTGCTACCTTCCGGTTGGTTCGGATGCCGCAGCCAAGTTCTACGCACAGGCTTGCATCGACGCCGGCGTGGCCTTCGTCAACGCCCTGCCGGTCTTCATCGCCGGCACCAAGGAATGGGCCGACAAGTTCACCGCAGCCGGTGTCCCGATCGTCGGCGACGACATCAAGTCCCAGATCGGCGCCACCATCACGCACCGCGTGATGGCCAAGCTCTTCGAAGACCGCGGCGTCACGCTGGACCGCACCTACCAGCTCAACGTCGGCGGCAACATGGACTTCAAGAACATGCTTGAGCGCGACCGCCTGGAATCCAAGAAGATCTCCAAGACCCAGGCCGTCACTTCCAACACCACCGCGGTGCTGTCCGACGACGACGTCCACATCGGCCCGTCCGACTACGTTGCCTGGCTCGACGACCGCAAGTGGGCCTTCGTGCGCCTCGAGGGCCGAAACTTCGGCGACGCCCCGGTGTCCCTGGAATACAAGCTGGAGGTCTGGGACTCCCCGAACTCCGCCGGCGTGATCATCGACGCAGTGCGCGCCGCCAAGATCGCCCTGGACCGCGGCGTGGGCGGACCGATCCTCTCGGCCTCCTCCTACTTCATGAAGTCCCCGCCGGAGCAGTACAACGATGACATCGCCAAGGAAAAGGTCGAGGCCTTCATCCGCGGCGACATCGAGCGCTAAGCCCCGTCCCCAAGACGCTGTGGCGGTCCGCCCTCCTTCCGGGGGGCGGACCGCCACAGGTCGTTAAGCGGCAAGACGGGTCTAGAACAGCCCGACGGCCTGCCCGTGCTCGTCGACGTCCATGCGCATCGCCGCGGGGTCCTTGGGCAGCCCCGGCATGGTCATGATCGCGCCTGTCACCGCCACGATGAAGCCGGCCCCGGTCTTGGGGATGAGGTCGCGGACCTGCAGCGTGAAGCCTTCCGGCGCACCCAGCAACGTCGGGTCGTCGGAGAAGGAATACTGGGTCTTGGCCATGCAGACCGGCAGGTTGTCCCAGCCGTTCTCGTGGATCTGCTTGAGCATGCGCTTGGCCGCCGCGGAGTACTCCACGTCCGCGCCGCCGTAGATCTCGCGGACCACCGTGAGGATCTTTCCCTCGATGCCCACCTCCAGCTCGTAGAGCGGGGCGAAGTCGCCGGGCACCTCGATGGCCCGCAGCACCGCCTGCGCCAGGTCGGCGCCGCCGGCCGCACCCTGCCCCCAGACATCGGCCACCGCGCACTCGATGCCGTTGGCAGCCGCCCAGGAGGTGATGACGGCCAGTTCTGCGTCCGTGTCCAGGGTGAACTTGTTGATCGCGACGACGGGCTGGATCCCGAACTTCCTGATGTTGTGCGCATGGCGCGACAGGTTGGCCAGGCCGTCGCGGACGGCCTGTACGTTCGGCGTCTTCAGCTCGTCCTTGGGCACACCGCCATGCATCTTCAGGGCCCGGACTGTGGCCACCAGCACCACCGCGTCGGGGTGGGCGCCGGAGAAGCGTGCCTTGATGTCCATGAACTTTTCGGCGCCGAGGTCCGCGCCGAATCCCGCCTCGGTGACCACCACGTCCGCCAGCGAGCGCGCGGTGTTGGTGGCGATGACGGAGTTGCACCCGTGGGCGATGTTCGCGAACGGGCCGCCGTGGATGAGCGCCGGGGTGCCGGCCATGGTTTGCACCAGGTTCGGCTTCACCGCCTCCTTCAGCAGCATCGTCATGGCGCCCTCCGCCCCCAGGTCGCCGACGGTGACGGGGATCCGGTCGTAGGTGTACCCGATGGTCATCTTGGCCAGCCGGGTGCGCAGGTCCGCGAGCCCCTTCGCCAGGCAAAAGACCGCCATGACTTCGGAGGCGACAGTGATGTCGAATCCGGTCTCGCGCGGGACGCCCTCGGTCGGGCCGCCCAGCCCGATAATGATGTTGCGCAGCGCGCGGTCGTTCATGTCGATGACGCGCCTGAAGGTGATCCGGCGAGGGTCGATGCCCAACGCGTTTCCCTGGTGCAGGTGGTTGTCGACCAACGCCATCAGCAGGTTGTTGGCACTGGTGATCGCGTGGAAGTCGCCGGTGAAGTGCATGTTGATTTCGTCCATGGGAAGGACCTGCGAGTATCCGCCGCCCGTTGCCCCGCCCTTCATTCCGAAGATCGGGCCAAGCGACGGTTCGCGCAGCGCGATCATCGTCTTGGTTCCGGTGGCGGCGATTGCATCGCCCAGACCCACGGTGACAGTGGATTTTCCTTCGCCGGCCGGCGTCGGCGACATTGCGCTCACCAGGACGACCTTGCCGAGTTTCGTCCCGGTGGCGGGCAGCAAGGCCGTGTCGACCTTCGCCTTGTACCTGCCGTAGGGCTCGAGCGCTTCCTCGGGGATTCCCGCGCGCCGGGCGATGGTGGCAATCGGTTCGAGTACGGCTCGCGAAGCGATGGCAAGGTCACTCATGTCGGCTGCGGACGTCGTTGTCATCCTAGGTCTCCCCTGTCTGGATCCCGGCGCTGAAGTTGTCCAAGACCGGTGGTTGCGGCTTCCCTCAATACAGTCTTCAAGCTACCACCGCCCGACTGGGTCGTGTCAGATATGCGCTCAGTCTCCATGTTCCCTACATACGGGGAGGCCGCCGCCGGGATCTCTTGTTGTTCCAGCGCCTCGGCACCATGCGCACGGTTTCTGCATGCGCGGGAGATCGCGGGTTCTGCGCCGCAGCTTCGCAATGGGAGAATGGGTAACATGCCAACACGCCCCGCTTTTACCTTGCTGCTCGATGTCGACGGGCCCATTGCCTCCCCGGAAACCCGCGACGTAGCCCCGGAAATCATCTCGCTCCTGTTGGAACTGGCCGCGGCGGGAATCCCTGTGGTTTTCAATACCGGACGCTCGGACGAGTTCATCAAGCGCCAAGTGATGGCGCCAATGATTGCCGCTGGCATGCCATCGAGCCTGAGGATTCACGCGATCTGTGAAAAGGGCGCTACCTGGTTCACCTTCGATGCCGACGGTGCCGGAGTCGTCCACGTGGACCACGAGTTGGCAGTCCCGCTCCACTACGCCGACGAGATTCGCGAGTTGGTGGCAACCGATTTTGACGGGCACATGTTCTTTGACGAGACCAAGCGCGCCATGGTCTCCGTCGAGCAGCACATCGATGCGGACAGCCTCGAATACCGCAATGCCCAGCAGCACTTCGACTCGGCTGCCATGCAGGCCATGGAGCGACATGACCTCGGGGTTGAACGCCTTGACGTCCGTCAACCGGACAGTGGCGAGTCCATCGACTACCGCGTCGATCCGACCATCATCTCCACAGACATTGAATCGGTCGAGCTGGGCAAGGACCTGGGCGCTCGACGAACCCTTGAATTGCTGTCCGCGGACGGCATCGAGCCTGCCTCGTGGTTTACCGTCGGGGATTCCCGCACCGACTATGCGATGGCCGATTGGCTGGCAGAGAACGGCCACACGGTAAGCCACGTGGACGTTCGTCCGGGTGACGGCATTCCGGCCGGCAAGCCGTATCCGGTGCTCACGGCCAAGGACCTTGGACTTGGCAGCGACGTCATCCATGACCACGCTGGTCTCGCGTTCCTCCGCCATTGGCGCTCGTTGCTTGGCTAACCACAGACTTTGCCTGCTACGGGAACGCAGCAGCCATCCTCTTTAAGCGGCAAAGCCCGCCGGTGAAGCCGGCGGGCTTTGCACTTGGGGAATCAATAAATGTCACGTTGCATCTCCAAATTGAATGAGTGATTTGAATTCCAGATCAGCTGCACCAGCAGCACGATCTTAATTCACTCATCGGATTCGAAATTGCATGTCCATCGGTAGGTGGTTGCGTAGTTCTCGATCCCGCGGTGCGGGGTTGAACTGCGTCTGAAGCCAGAGCTGGCTCTTTGGCTTGCGGTTTTTTGCGTTCACGGCGTTTCCCTCCCTTCAACCTTTTTCGAGGTGCGGAAGGATACCTGTTCCACTGCCTTCGCGGTGCGAGCATGCAACACTTCGGGCCCGGTGAAAATGAATTCAGCGGAGCGAACAGCCGGGGAGGTGATCGAGGTGATCGGGGTAGACATGATGAAAGTTCCTCAAGGATTTGGTCGATTAGTGACTCATCAGCCTCGGGAACTTTGTATCGCTAGTGTTTTACTAGCAGGGCGCCATTCCGGAGGCAGGGGAAGTTGCTCGAGCGGTAGAGTCGCCGAAGCCATGACGGGGTACGTAGAAGCCCGCGAAATTCATTGAAATAATCATCATTCCCACCTCCTTTTCTGGAAGAACATGCCAGACGAATCCGGCGCCAATATTGTCTTGTCGATCGCGATGTCTCATTGAGACTTCTCAATCACAGGTTCCACGATACACACCCACCAGCAAATGCGCTAGCGCTTTCTGAAGAATTCTTTAGATGGCCGAATGGCGGCCGGATACACCCATGCCGTGCTTCCTGGAACTCGATTCCTATTGCATTCACCGGCCGCAATCAGTCAGGGAAGGCTTCTGCGGCTCCCTGCTTCGACAGCAGCGCCAGGTCGGGGACGCAAGAATGAACAATCATTCGTCGCCGGTCAGGGCGAATGGTTCAGCCCATTGCAGCCCGGACCAACCGTGCCGCCAGCAGCCAGAAGGCCCCCAACCAATGGTTGGGGGCCTTCTCGCTCAACACACGTTATGAGGATTTTCCCGGCTAGAGTGCATCCCGAACGGCCCGGGCATGCGCCCTGGATGCCAATGCTTTCCGAGCGTCAAACATGTTCGCCAACCTAAGCAGGCCGTCGGGCTGGGTCTCCACCAGGGACACGTAAAAAGGTACTTCGAACCAACGACTCACAAAACCCATGGCTCCCAGTGCAGCAAATGCCGTGAGGCCTTTGTCCGTCAGCGAATGCACCAGGTTCGAGATGAACACGGCCAGAGTGAGGGGCTCGCCCATGTCCACAAGCGCATCAGTGGTCTGCTCTGCGGCATGCCCAGTGGCGCCATTGAAAAGCAGCACCAATAGCGTGGTCGCCACGAGGGTGCACGCAACGGCGACGATGGCATTGAGCAGGACATAGCGGGAAAATGTCTGGCACATTCGGAACCGCCGCGCCCCGTAGCCCCAGATCAAGGCGCCTACGATGTTGACCAGCCCGAACCAAATCGATGAGGAATCGGTAATCGACAAACCAATCGCGTTCGTCGCGAGTCCGACGGCAACGCCGTACCACGGACCCAACACGAGGGCGGCGATCGCCGTCCCCACCATGTCCAGGTACAGGGGCAGAGAGAGCCAGGGAACGATCGAGAATCCCGCGACGTTGATACCAACACACGCCACCATGAGAATGATCGAAGCCCGAAGCGTGGCCTGCTTCGGCTTTCGTTTGGCTTCTATCCGTTCCGCGCCGGGGAGCGGTACCCCGGTTGGCGGTTCGGCATCATGCTGCCTACGTGCCTGCAGACAGCGTGCCTCCCACAGCGCCACGTCCGCCTCGGAAACGCCGAGGGCTCGGACAATCTCGCCGACCAACGTCGGGTTGACACGGCTTCTGCCCAAACGAAATGCGTCGTAGACAGTGGTCCGCGCCGGGCGCGACGCCGAAGCCGGAACGCCGTTCTGCTCGCGATGCTCAGCGATACGGCGAACAATTTCCGCATAGGGAATATCACCGGCGTCAAAACGGAGCCGTTGCAGGTCCTTGGCGATCTCGTCATAGGACTCGGACCGCAATGCCGGGTCTTGTGCCAGCTCCGGCATCGCCAACCTCTTCCAGTAGACACGTTCCAGTGGGCATGCGCCTCGGTGGCGCATGGATCTCTCCCGAGTATAGCCAGCGAGACCCGCTATTTGACGTATCAATCGAGGGCTGTGGGGTGTCGGTCGGACCCGTTCGGAGTTGTTCGGAACACGTGAAATCCGTGGCCTCCTGCTGCCGGACCCCATAGCGTTGTCTTGGAGGCTTTCAAGGAACGGCTTGCAGGCCTCGAGCACTCGGGCGGGCCTTGCCCTGACCCACCGGGATGGTGTCCAGGCACGACGCGCCGGACCCATCCGGGCAGCATCGAACAAGAGGAACCTGCGCAGTTGAAGCGCTTTGGAAGAACCACCGCAGCGCCGAAACAGGTTCCTCCTGCTTTCCGGAGTCGAGTTGCCTCTTCATAAGTCGGGCACTCACCACTGACCTGCACGGAGAACTCGCACCACATTTAGGTGCGGGTTTTAGGTGCGGGCTGGCGCCCCGGCCCTTGCCGTATTCGGTTTCGGAATCAAACTGCCAGAAACAGCGATCACCGCTGGTGCAAGGCGAGCCGTGGATGCGGATACAGGATTCAACATTCCGCTTGGGGAATGAACAGGGGTTGCGGCAGGGAACTCAGGGAACCGCGCGTCGATTCGGCAGGGAGTTTGGCATGAACATTTTGGGGGCATGCCAAACACCCTGGCCAAACCGTCGACGTCGGGCCTTCGCCCCGGGGAGCATTCGCTGACAAAGCGAGGACGGGCAGCCGCCATTGCCGGCGGTCCGTCCTCGCTTTGAACCTGGTTACTCCTGTGCGGCTTCCGGCTGCTCGGCCCACCACTCGTGCAGGGCGGCAATGGCGGCTTCCGGCTCCGTGGGGCCCTCGTCGAGTCGGCGTTCGAGCATGAAGTTATAGGCGCGACCCACCACGGGGCCGGGCTTGATGCCCAGCAGCTCCATGATTTGCTGGCCGTTGAGGTCGGGGCGCACGGCAGCCATTTCCTCTTTTTCGCTGATCTCCGTGATCCGCGCCTCGAGGTCGTCGTAGGCGAAGGACAGCCGGTCCGCCTTCTTGCGGTTGCGGGTTGTGACGTCCGAACGTGTGAGCCTGTGCAGGCGCTCCAGCAGGTCCCCGGCGTCGTGGACGTAGCGGCGCACCGCCGAATCGCTCCATCCGGCATCGCCGTAACCGTAGAAACGCATGTGCAGCTCCACCAGACGGGCAACGGCCTTGATGGTGTCGTTGTCGAAGCGCAGGGCGCGCATGCGTGCCTTGACCTGCTTGGCGCCGACCACGTCGTGGTGCCTGAAGCTCACGGCGCCGCTTGGTTCGAATTTCCGGGTGGCCGGCTTGCCGATGTCATGCATCAGCGCGGCGAAACGCAGCACGAAGTCGGGGCCGGGGACCGGGCCGTCGGCGTCCGTCTCGTGACCCATGGCCTGTTCCAAGACCGTCAGCGAGTGCTGGTACACGTCCTTGTGGCGGTGGTGCTCGTCGATCTCCAGGCGCAGCGCGGAGACCTCGGGCAGCACCAGGTCGGCCAGTCCGGTTTCCACCAGCAGGTCGATCCCGGCGCGCGGATCGACGCCGTTGATCAGTTTGACCAGTTCGTCGCGAACCCGTTCGGCGGAGATGATCTCGATGCGCCCGGACATTTCCGTCATGGCCTCGAGGACGTCCTTGGCCACGGTGATTCCCAGCTGGGAGGCAAAGCGGGCGGCGCGCATCATGCGCAGCGGATCATCCGAGAACGACATCGACGGGGCGCCGGGGGTGCGGACTTCCCCCTCCCCCAGGTCCCGCGCGCCGTTGTAAGGGTCCACGAGCTCAAGGCTCGGCAGGCGCAGGGCCATGGCGTTCATGGTGAAGTCCCGGCGGTACAGGTCGTCCTCGAGCTTGTCGCCGAAGGCAACGATCGGCTTGCGTGAGGACGGGTCGTAGGCGTCGGCGCGGTAGGTCGTCACCTCGATGGTGTGCTCACCCTTGCGCAGTGCGATGGTGCCGAAGTCGCGTCCCACTTCCCAGGTGGCATCCGCCCATCCTGCGACGGCGGCAAGGGTCTGGTCGGGGCTGGCGCTTGTGGTGAAGTCCAGGTCCGGTGATACCCGGCCGAGGAAGAGGTCGCGCACCGGTCCACCGACCAAGGACAGTTCGAAACCGGCGTCAACGAAACGCTGCCCCAGTTCGAAGACGACGGCGGGCAAAATCTCGGACAGGATCTGGCGGGAGGGAAGCTGCTGCATAGTTCTTTAAGGGTGCCAGAAATTCCCGAGAGTGCCACGTTCGAAGACACCCCAATCCGCAGTTAGCTCCGACACGCTCGGAAATAGGTGCGATATGCACGACTCGGGTGCCGTCAACGGGCGGGGCAAGCCACTATGGGTGCCAAAAGATAGATAGAGTGGTTTCCATGGCCCATCCAGTTCCCAGCGCCCCGAAGCGCACGCCGTTGACCGCGTCAATGGCGCATGCGCAGGCGCAAACGGGTTCCGGCCACCATCCACTGCCCACCGTGGAGGAAGTTTCCGCCGGTGGAGTGGTCATCGATACATCGCTGCCGTCGCTGCCGGTCGCAATCATCGCCCGGTACAACCGCGGCGGACGCCTTGAATGGTGCCTGCCCAAGGGACACCCCGAGGGCGTTGAATCCAACGAAGAAGCAGCCATGCGCGAGATCGAGGAAGAGACCGGCATCGCCGGCCGGATCCTTGCCCCGCTGGGTTCGGTCGACTACTGGTTCACCGTCACCAATTACCGCGTCCACAAGACCGTGCACCACTTCCTGCTGCGCTCCACCGGCGGCGAACTCACCATCGAAAACGATCCAGATCACGAGGCCGTTGACGTGGCCTGGGTACCCCTGCTTGATCTGGGCAA
Organism: Paeniglutamicibacter sp. NPDC091659; assembly: GCF_044756805.1. Lineage (NCBI taxonomy): Bacteria > Bacillati > Actinomycetota > Actinomycetes > Micrococcales > Micrococcaceae > Paeniglutamicibacter > Paeniglutamicibacter sp. NPDC091659. Next base: position 105,309 of record NZ_JBIVTO010000001.1, on the reverse strand, counting down.
GCGCCTGTCCTTCCCCAATGAACGGCGCATCGCCGATCTAGCGCGCGAAGTGCTCCCGAATTATGTCCCAGGTATCTAAACACCCCGCAAAGCCCAGCAGCCCTCCCAAGGTGCCGCCGTCGCAAAGCGAACAGCAGTCGCGTGGCCAGTCAAAGGCCTACGCACTCATGGCCTCCGGCACCATGGTTTCGCGTGTGCTCGGATTCATCCGCACCGCGTTGCTGGCGGTTGCCATCGGCGCGAGCACGACCATGGCCGACATCTTCGAGAAGGCGAACGTCATCCCGACGATCATCTTCATGCTCCTGGCTGGCGGCATCTTCAACGTCATCTTGGTTCCCCAACTGATCAAGGCCTCCAAGGCGTCAGACCGCGGATCCGCCTACACCTCCAAGCTGGTGACCCTCACCATCGTGGTGATGGGCCTTGCCACGGTGCTGCTCACCCTCCTGGCCGGCCCGCTGATCAAGACGCTGACCCTGGACTGGACGGCGCCCATGCTGGCCATGGGTACCGCGTTTGCGTACTGGTGCCTGCCGCAGGTCTTCTTCTACGGTGTCTATGCGGTCTTCGGGCAGGTGCTCAACGCCCACGGCCGCTTCGCCGCCTACATGTGGGCCCCGGTCGCCAACAACGTGGTGCAAATCTTCACCATCGGCACCTTCATTGCGCTCTTCGGGGCCTACCGCGGCGGCACCGACCAGCTGGCAACCTGGACCGACTCGCAAACCATCCTGTTGGCCGGCGGCTCCACCCTGGGCATCGTGATCCAGGCGGTTGTCCTGTTCTGGCCGCTACGCAGGCTCGGGCTGAACCTGCGCCCGGACTTCGCCTGGCGCGGCATGGGGCTGCGCCACGTGGGCAAGCTTGCCGCATGGACCCTGGGCTCCATGATGGTCGGCAACATCGCCTCGCTGATCAATTCAAAGTTCGTTTCCTCGGCAGCCGCGGCCCGCCTGTCGTTGCCCAACGGCGGGGCCAACGTCCCGGGCGAATACGCGCTGAACACCTCCCAGCTGATCACCGTGCTGCCCCACTCGATCTTTGCGCTCACCCTGGCCACGATGCTCTTCAACGAGTTCACCAAGGCCTTCCACGAGAACCGCCGGACCGACATCGCTCCCCTGCTCTCACGCGGGCTGCGCACCACTGCGGTGCCGATCGTCTTCGCCTCGGTTGCCTTCATCGTGCTCGCCGGGCCCCTGGGTCGACTCTTCGCCGGCAGCTCGTCGACCGCAATGCTGCAAGGCGCGGCCATCGGCCAGCTGCTGTTGCTGACCACGCTGGGTTTGCCGTTCAAGTCCATCCATTTCTTCATGATCCGCGTGTTCTTCGCCGAAGAGGACACCAAGACCCCGATGTTGATCCAGACGATCATTGCCGTCCTGTGCGTCGTCTTGGCGTTCGGTGCGGTGCAGGTGCTCCCGCCGACCGACATCGCCCGGGCCGTGGCCCTGATCTACGGGGTCACGAACATCCTGTCCGCCGTGATCGCCCACTTCCTGATTGTCCGCCGCTACGGGGACTACGGCAGCGCCAAAGTCATCGACACCTACATCCGCATCGGGGTCATGGCCGCGTTGTCCGGTCTGGTGGGTGCCGCGGTGCTGTGGCTCATGGGTGGCTACAGCTGGGGGTTTGCTTGGAGTTCCATCGGCGGCGCCATCGTGACCATTGCGGTTGTGGGAAGCGTCATGGCCCTGGTCTACATTGTGTTGCTTCGCTTTACCCGCTCGGAAGAACTGGACAATTTCCTGGGTCCATTGGCCCGGCGCATCCCAAAACTACGTCGCTGACAACCGCCTCCGGCAGGTGACAAGCCCCGGGCGCAGCCCCCGCGCCCGGGGTGCTACTCAAAAAAACTTCCCCCGCCCCGGTACGATGGAACGGGGCATCCATGAGGGTGCCGGCATCACAAAGCAATCCCGGGAGGGAACCGTGTCGCAGCCCATCGAAGCTGGAGCCGTTATTGGCGGCCGCTACCAGGTCACAGATTTGGTTATGACTTCCGCCGATGGAGACGAGGTCCTCCAGGGCATCGATCAGGTGCTTAACCGCCCGGTGAGCGTGCTTGTCGGGTCACCGGCCAATTCCGAACAGCTGTCCATGAGCGCACGGGAAATTGCCACAGGCGAGCGATATGCAACCGTGCAGGTACTTGATTTGGGCATCACCGAGGGCCGCTCCTATCTGGTGACCAACCTCGCCGAATCCGCCGACCTGCTTGACCTGGTGATCCAGTCGGACGCCCCCTACGTTGAGCCCTTCTACACGGACACCCTCGGCACCGAAATCTTCGGTGTTTCCCGCTCCAAGGAGCCCGTCACGTACGAGGACGACGCCGAGTACTACGAAGACCTGCGTTCCCAGGAAGAAAACCGTCCTGCAGTGCTGGGCAAGCTTCCCGAGATCAGCCTCGGCGACAAGTTCTCCGGCCTCAAGGATCGCCTTGGCCGTGCCAAGTCCGCACCGTCCCCTGCGGCGCCGGTAGTACCGCCGACGACCGTGGGTTCAACCACCGAACAGGCGCCCACTGTGTCCCCGGCTGTTCCCGCAGCCGCTGCCCCTGTCGCACCCCCCGTTGCGCCGGCAGCAAAGGTTACCCGTTTCGCTGCTGCTGATTCGGCCGCCGAGCCTGCCGTCACCTCCGCTGCCGCCTTGGCTGCCGCGCAGAAATCGCGCGGGGTCCCGGTAGATAATGCCGGACAGCGCGTTGCCTCCAGTTTTCCGGCAGCCGCCCAAAGCTACACCGAGGTTGCCTACGACGACTACGAGGAAGAAGAACCGCAGGAAGGCGGCAAGAAGACCACGCGTCTGCTGGTCGGTGCCATCCTGTGCGCAGTTCTCGTCGCCGCCGTGGTCTTTGCCTACAACGCACTCGGTGGCGGACCAGCAACGCCGGTGGCTTCGACCTCATCGGCCCAGGCGAGTGAATCTACTCCGGGGGGCAGTTCGGAATCCCCTAACGTTGAGCTGATCAAGCCAAAAATTGCTGACATTTCACGTTTGGTCCCAGGCAATCAGACATTGAATGCCGAAACCGATAACACATTGGCCAAGGCCATCGATGGAAACCCTGCCAGCTTGTACAAGTCATACTCATATACATCTCCACAGTTCGGTGGGCTCGCACCAAATATGGTGCTTGTTCTCGAGCTGAAAGAGCCTTCCGATATTTCAGAAATCCAGCTCGATGGCTTGAACGGGACCGGCGGAGCATTCGAAATTCGTGTTGGAGACAGCAACGATCTGGCCGAGGCAAAGGTTCTCAGCAGTGGCTCCTTCACCGGGCCAACCGTCACCGTTCCAGTAAGCGGAGAAAACGGCGAGGCACTTCGGGGTCAATACGTATTCCTGAACGTCACCGAGCTTCCACGCCGCGCCTCCGGTGCCAATGGATCACGCCCCTACGGCCTGCAGATCGGTGAATTCCGCGTTTCCTAGCGGTTAGTCACCGGGAATACTCCCACTGGATCGGCTGTTATGCCACTTAGATCCCACTTACTCGCGGTCTTGGAAATCGAGCCCGCATTTACGAAAGGTTCGCTCCCTCGTGGCCACAGAAGTAAACGACATCGTCCGTAACGTCATCATCATTGGTTCGGGTCCATCGGGCTACACCTCTGCGATCTACACCGCCCGCGCGAACCTGCAGCCGCTGGTCATCGCCGGATCGGTCACCGCTGGCGGTGAGCTCATGAACACCACCGACGTGGAAAACTTCCCAGGCTTCCCCGAGGGCATCATGGGTCCGGACCTGATGGACAACATGCAGAAGCAGGCCGAGCGCTTCGGCGCCGAGATCCTCTTTGACGACGTCACGGCCGTAGACCTGAGCGGCGACATCAAGGTGGTTACGCTCGGCGACGGCACGACCTACCGTGCACACGCGGTCATCGTTTCCACCGGTTCCGCATACCGCGAACTGGGACTCGAGGACGAAAAGCGTCTTTCCGGCCACGGCGTTTCCTGGTGCGCAACCTGCGACGGCTTCTTCTTCCGCGAACAGGAAATCGCCGTAATCGGCGGTGGCGACTCCGCCATGGAAGAAGCACTCTTCCTGACCAAGTTCGCGTCCAAGGTCACGGTCGTTCACCGCCGCGATTCCCTGCGTGCCTCGAAGATCATGGCCGACCGCGCATTGGCACACCCGAAGATTGAATTCATCTGGGACTCCGAGGTTGTCGGAATCACCGGCGAAGCCAAGGTCACCGGCATGCGCCTGCGCAACCTGAAGACCTCCGAAGAGCAGGAAGTAGCCGTCACTGGCATCTTCGTCGCTATCGGCAACGATCCTCGCATCGACCTGGTGAAGGGTCAGCTCGAGCTGACCTCCGAAGGCACCATCTCAGTCGAAGGCCGCACTTCGAAGACCAGCCTGCCCGGCGTATTCGCCGCCGGCGATGTCATCGATTCTTCCTACCGTCAGGCCATCACGGCTGCCGGCTCGGGCTGTGCAGCCGCAATTGATGTTGAGCACTACTTGGCGGATGTCGAAGCTGCGGCTTCGACGGAAGCGATTGCAGTTTCCAACTAATCTCATTTACCTCTCCGGAGGAAAAGCACTCAAAACGAAAGGTGCAGGCCATGAGCCAGACCAAAGATGTAACTGACGCTACTTTCCAGGCTGAGGTCCTCGAGGCCACCAAGCCGGTCATCGTGGACTTCTGGGCAGAATGGTGCGGCCCCTGCCGCCAGCTGACTCCGATCCTTGAGCAGATCGCCGCGGAGCACGCAGAGAAGGTTGACGTCGTCAAGATCAATGTTGATGACAACCCGGCCATCGCTGCCAAGTTCGGCATCACGAGCATCCCTGCCGTATACGTCTTCAAGGATGGCGAGCATGTTGCCACCTCGATCGGTGCAAAGCCGAAGCCGGTTTTGGAAAAGGAATTCGCAGCTTACCTCTAAGCTGCGCTACCGACACCTTCAAAAAGTGTGGACTGCTTCCTTTTGGAAGCAGTCCACACTTTTTTGTCCCTACCTCTGCCCCAAGCCCGGAAATCAGCCAGATACAAAGTATCTGCCGCAATTGATGATCATAAACAGCTGATAACTGTTGTTTTTCAATTTGGGAGGGATTCGACTGTGCGACGAGAAGCTTGAACGTAGGCTCGCGTCGAAATCCGGGTTCATTGCGTTTTCCCATCTGGGAAATTCTTTTCACACACAATGAACCAGCTCGTTCGCTCTCAAAAAAATCCTAGACGGCAATCCGTGGCCCTGTTAGATTACTTGTCGGATTGTGGTTTTGAGGTTCTGGCAACGATCTTCCTTGGCATGTGGTCGGGTATCAGGAACACCCCAGGGGTCACTGACACCCGATGCCACTTCTTCGTGCCACGGTGGTTCGCTGGCCTGGGACTGAGTGTCCATCTTCCTCGAGTCGGGCTGACACCGGGTTCCACCCGACTCCCCCGCTCGCTGACACTGCGTCTCCCTTTATTGCTCCGCTAGGTGAAACTGGATTTCGTTGCCCTCCCATTGATTCACCGTTCCACTCCTCCCCATACTTCACCCGGGGTAGGTCCTCCCCGATTGGTCTTTGAACATCTGGCTGGCACGCCTCGCTTTTGAACGAACGCACCCTCGGTTCATCACTTTGGTCGAAGGCCATTCTTGGTCTCAAGTCCCCACGACAAGCTAAGACGGATCCTCTGAAATGGGGACACAGTGCACCGCCATTTTTGGCCTTCATTTTCGTTTCGCGTTGCTCCCCCGTCTCGCTCTTGTCCTTAGGAGATCGTCCGGCGAAAAATCTCTCTTGGAATCCCTGGGAATCGATAGCATGCTCGCCTCTCAGCGCTCGGTGCTGTCCTCTGGCTTGCTGGCCGTCCTCACAGCCATCATGGAATCATGCACCGTATGTCAAAGGGACCGATCAGTCTGAGCCTGGATTCTTCACTAGGATCGATTGCTGCCAGTACGTGGCTCTGCACACCCCGCACTACGGATCACCGTACTTAAACTCATGGTTGAGGCCATCAGGGCCCGTCTCAGCCACGGGATGTGTGTGACGACATCGTTGACGTGACCGCCCTCTGCGGTCGCTTCAGAGAGGCCGTACGAGGCCCGGAACGCTTACGTAACTGCCGCGCACAAGTGATCTATCCCGACGCGCGAAGAACCGGCTTTTCCGCACTTCTGACCAGCGATACCCCGTTGCAGAACAATTGACCCGTTTGAGATTCACCGAAGCGCATTTCTTGATTCTTCGCGCATCGGAGCTCGGTTCCGAGATGATCGGAGTCCTCGTTTGAGTCGATGCATCGGAACATGGATTGTGCGTTGAAATGCGCAAGGCGAGCTGTTGGCTTGGGCGCTCTTCCTCTTCATCCTGTCCAGTTTCGTTGCTGCATCCCGAGAACCCTTTTGCCACGCACGCGTTTACAAGTTGCAGATCCTGGACTTGAAACAAGGCCAGCTGCGCTGCAAACTGCCGATTCCCCTCCTGTTCTCGAAGAGGACCAAGAATCAATCTTGAAGGCTTCAAGCATTGCGGTCCATCGAGGAACCCAAACCAAAGACTTGCCGCTGCCATTCTTTCCACGCGGGCTCACAATGTTGTTGATTCAGAATCCCAGTGTGGTGGCGGACCCCGCCGTTGAGTCCTCGACGTTCCCCTGCCGGGCATTTGCATTTGAGGTTTCTCGTCACTGGCCCCCTCCACCCTTTGGTAGCTACATTTCCAAGTGTCTTGAGTACGGATCGGGGCTGGTTGCCTGTCAATCGCTGTAGGGTTCGCCCCGAGTTATTCCACGTGATCCGAGGTGCTTCAGCAGGATTCAATTCAAACCAAGAACATCGCCCATCGGGGCCGGACCAAACCCTACCTATCCACGATCGGTTGAAACATGAAAACGAAGCTCAGAGGCATCACCCTGTGCTGGCCACGAGCAGCCGGTTCCTTTGCTTCCCGGGGCAACCGACCAAGGGCATCCGTGTCGGCAACCGGCGGGGGCTGGTGATACGCAGCATCGCGGATATTCGCCCGAGGCGCCACGAGCGGTGCCTCGGGCCTGGGTCACTACCGAGAAGCCACACACCCGGCACGCTCCATGAACGACGTAAGAATCACCGCCCAACAGGTCGTCGAACTAATCGTGTCCTGCCATCTAGAAGACCATTTGCCCAAGGCAAGCTGCCACCACGTCGAACCGTCTCGGTTGGCTGTTCACCTTTTCCACGCCACCCGGAACGGTTAGCCGGACCTGCCAGGATTACTTCGCCTTACTGGACATGCCCGCTCCCGGCCGCCCTTCATGGGATCGAACGGTTGCGGATGGCAAGCTTGACCTTGGAAACCTTCGACGCTCTGTAGCCGCGAACTGTAGCCCGGTCTGGCGTCGAAACCGCGCCACACAAACCGACGGCCCCAACGTATCTGCTCCACGTCCCTGCCTAATCCTCCATCTGCTCTGCCTGCCGATCTTAATGCCCGGCGTTGCTGTCACGACCTCAATCAGGATCTTCGCCAAAGCCTTCACCAAGGAGTTCGCCGGCTCCGGCCACGCGACCACCTTTCGGGGCTTGCCTCGGTCGCTTTGAGACCCGAGATCGGTCCGGAGAAACCAGCCCTCCTGAAAAGGCAGCAGGCCACTCATGCCCGCATTGTTCCTCTCCGCGTCCATGGACTGATAGGTTCTAGCCGCCGGAATCTAATGCGGCAGGAATCTGCCGAAGGGAAAACTGGCCAACCGTGGTCGAGCATCGGTGCAGCGTCCTGATCGTGGCTTTAGGCGGGGTGCCTTGCAAAACTCGGAAGGGCTTCTGGCCGCCTATCGGAGCCGGTCCGCAAGGACAATGTGGACCGGCACGGAAAGCGGCCGTCCCAGCACCCTAGAGCCAACGGACATCAATGCGGGAAACATTTCTTCGCTCTCAGGGATCTCCTCCCGACAATCCACCTAGCTGTCGGCTCAGGGGTGAACTCGGGGCACTGTTGCCAACGGCTGACTCCTGGCAACAAACGTCATCATGGGTTGCTTTGCCTTGCAATCGGCTAGCTCGAGATGCCGAGAAGTCGAAACCCTCCAAATCCAGATTGAGCCTGATTTGTTTCACGTGAAACATGCGTTCTCGCTTCGTTCTGAGTTCAAGACTCGGATCTCAAAAATGGTGTTGTTTTCGATGTTTCACGTGAAACATGTCCATCCGAGCCCCTGCGTTCACCCTGCCTCGCAAACAAGCCAGCGTTCGATTTCGCTCGCGTTTGAGGGACAGTGTCAACCTCAAAGTGAGGTCAATCTGCCCCCATGGCGACGCTCCGTGCTCCTACCGCCGCTGCGTGGCTTGTGGACTGCGCCGGTAGGGCCGCATGCTGCTGGGCCGCCCTCAATGGCGATCCGGAGAGACCGCAGCTAGCGGCGGTCGTTGTTCCCGCTTCGGGAGAAGTGCCGTTGTCCCTCTCTCCGCTTCCGCCGAGAATGGACACAAATCGTAGGTGGTCGAAGCATCTCGGGGCAGGTCTCAGTAGATGGTCTCTCCGTTCTGAGGCACAGATTGGTTGGTGTTCGCCGCGTCCGGGAACGGCAACGTTTCCCCGGACGCCTGTCACCCGTGGCATCCGGCTGCCCGTTGAATCGAAGCAGGTTGGTGCCGCCACTGGCCACGCAGGGAACACCATTGTGAACCGCTGCGAGCCATTCGACCGCTCATCAAGAAGATCGTTGCGCCAATACTCAGAGAGATCTGGGCCGAAGATTTGCAAGCGGTCTACGATCCGCCGATGGTCAATGAGACAGTGGTTCGTCCTGATGAACTTAGCCCTGTGTGGCATCGACGAGGTGTCGATATGCGATGGCTGGTATCAGGACAAGGAGCCGCCTGTGGGGCAACCAGACTTTAGTAGGAATCATCCCTCGCGGCAGGCCGGCATCTTCCCTTGCTGCGACAACGTGAGCACGATCTGGCACCACCGCGTCATTCAGGAGCATGGATCCACGAACCGCGGGAAGCGGTTGAGCCGAGCACCCCGCCCACAATGCCGTGCTGCATCACAAGAATTCAAAACTGTTCCCACCTCCCTGCTCACTCATGCGGCCCGGCATCCTCTCCCCCTGACCAGAGTGCGACTTCACAAGCCGGTGTGATGGATGGTCCTGGCCGTACGGGCATTGCCCGGCTTGGTGATGCGCGGGGCTTCTACACGGGCAAAATTATCCTCCCGCGGGACAGCGGCCAGAGATTCCCGGCGGGGTCCGCGGACTCCGTTCTCGCTCCTCATGAATGTTTGAATCCGCTGGTTATCGGCATCGTTGGGGACCGACGTCGACGACCTCCACATTGTGTGTGTGTGGGTAGGGCCAGTACCCGCCCAGGTGCATCGTTGATGAAGGAAGCGAAGCAACAGCGGGCCGACTCACGCAGCATCAACTGCTCAACGGGGTCACCGGCTGCCGTCGGGATAGAGCAAAAAGATCCGCCCTGAAATCGTCACCGCGTTCGCGACTACCGAACTACTGCTTTCCCCGCCTCGAAGTTGGTAGGTATTCAATCCTCAAAAAGAACCGGTGGTCGAGTTCGAGCGTGAAGCATCGGAGGCAACGCTGCCGCCCTCCGCTTGCTGCTGTGCGCGACGAGGAAAATCCCTCTGACCGCCGCGCCTCATCTCTCGTGGAGTCCTGAGCTTCGGCGACCGGAGTGGTGAGCTTTTCCAGCCGAGTAGGTCCATCGGTTTTCCTGGAGCAGGCCATGGGCTTCATCAGATGGTTCACCGTCGCTGGCTTCCAGCCCGCCGTGCTTCGGTCCGAAGAACGGTTCGGAACACAGCCCTTCGAACATGCTGCACGCGAGTCCAGTGGCCACCCGGTAGTGAGGTTGGAGTCCTCTGGAATGTACCCCGGCCGCTTCATCATCACCTCTTTCCGTGGTGATCCAGATGATCGCATCTTCATCTAGGGCACCAGCAGTTTGCGGTGTGCTCCCCTCCCCCACCCGTGAACGGGGCTTGTCCGAGCAATGACGATATGCCGGAGCTTCGTCTTCCGTCGACGCTGCGGTTCAGCGTAACTTCAGACGCCCCCTGTCTGCCGTCCTACAAGTGGGTAGCCGAATCGTTCAGGTAGTCGGCCGGCCGAAGAACTCAGCAGACCTGGTGACGATGCCCTCGCAGCAGGCGCAAGGTCGAACCGTTCTTTGCGCGGAGGATGCATCAGCCACCGATGGCCTTGGCTATGGCAGCGCATCTCATCCCGGTGACCTTATGAAATTTCGGCAAGGGTGCCCCCCTTGCCTTCTACGCCTTGCAGTCGGACAGCGGCCCGATTTTCGATCTCGCCAGCGTCACCTAATCGGGTTTCCCCGAAGCCTTCATCAATTGCCTCAACAACGGGCTGCTGCACCGAGGATGGCCTCAACGTCTTCGGGTCTCGTAGAGGCAACGATCGAACTGACTGGCGCGTATGGCACTAACGTTGCCGACGGTGGCCTCGAGGACAGGGACGTTCATAGGCACCGAACTCGACAGCCTGGAAGGTCGAGTGGGCCTTGCTCGCCAGACGACTGCAGGATCTCCCAAAGCCTGGCTGTGTCTGGCACTCGCTTTCTCCGGGTCCGCATGGCGAGCGGTCTTCGTCCTCACCGTACTGGCGCATACTCATTCCTTCCCGACGTACCTCAAGCTGCAGGACTCCGATGAGCAATCAATCTTCCGTGGCTATCCAGTTGGTCCCTGTCCAGGGAGACCCAACGATTCCCCGGGGCAGCCCCCGAGTGGAACGTGGCCGAATCTTCGATCGCCGTCGTACCGCCAACGGCGCACCGGCCAACCTACTGGACCCGACGGGATGACGGAACTCAGGCAGTAGAGAACAACGATGCGCGAGAAAGACCCGCACCACGAGTATTGGACAGACTTCGCGAACCAGGCCGAGGAAGCATGGTCGTCGTCATTGCTCGTCACGTAGAAAGCAAGCACCTGCCCGCTGCACCGGATGGCTAGGTTGGTCCACGGTTGGTTCGACGTCGAGCAACAAGTGCTTATACCGTTGGCTGATCAGCCGGGTGCGCCCCCGGCCATGTCTCCTGAGGAATGATGCTGCGACAGAACGACCAGGTCACTCGTGCCCGTTCTGTCGATGCCCGTGAAGGTGCGCGTGCACGCCCTGGGCATCAGCCCGACGATGATGCAGGCAAGATCATGTCCGGTCGATTCATTCACGCGCATCGCCGAGTACTACGAAAGCTCGGGACAAGTCTTAGAAGAATGCATCGAGGACGACTGATTCCGAACAGTGAAGAGACGATCGCTGTCGGCTCCAAGTTCCCCGTCGCCACCCTCATCTGGTTCTGGTGGTGACAATGGGCACGACGGGACACTCCCGGTTCAGTGGATGATTTTGCAGCAGCCGGCGTCGGAATCCCGGGTGGCCGATGCAGGACGAAGCTTCCGGTGTGGGTCTCTTCCCAGCCCCGGATCAAGCCAACATCCCGTTCGATTGCGAACGCCAGAACGATCTGGTGTTCTTTGCGCAGCGTTTGATATCCGATGGGCAATGCCTCTGTCACCATCCGGTTGTCTCACTTCAGGATCTCCGGGACGCAAGAATCGCTGCACCCGGGGAGGCCTCCGTGGAGTAGCAGTTCATGCGAGGTCTCCATCCAGGTACCCGCTTGGGTGAAGATCCGGTGCAGGAAAACCAATGCCCTGGTTTCCTTGCTCTCCGCGTTAAAAGCCGCTGGCCGACAGTTTTCTCGTGAGGGTGCGCGGTGCCTGGGTGGCCCCGGAAAGCGCTGGCCCGCACCCCAGCTCCGGACTGCTACACCGTCAGGGCTGCTCCGCGTGGGTCTGTTTGTTCTTGTTGTCAGGGGGAACCGGTCAAGCGATGCACCGTTCTTCGCAACGGCGCTTGAGTTCGTCGTTGATGATCGGGTACTCAGAGACGCCGGTGACGTGTTTCCCAGATGGTTCGCGACGTGTCCGGTACGCGTGGGCAGGCTTGGTGTTGATCCGTCATGATGAGGTCCACCGTGGTTCCGATCATTGGGTCGTCAGTGTTTGTTCGACATGAAGCGCCGCGGCCCCGGTGGATCGACATCTGTCCGGTACCTTTCCTGGCCCGACGAAAACTTGGCCGAACCACCGGTGCGTGCTTCGTCAGAGAATCGCCTCACACAAATCCTGTTCCGGGTTAAGGACACCTGCATCCACCGTCAACAAGCCACGGCGATGAATCACCTCCAGACCGTCATCCCAAGAAGAGCACCCAACATCATCCGTTTCGACGCCCACGCGCGTACCCACACCTACGCCACCAGCAGCACCACCGGCACCCACGCGGCAGGTGAACACCCTCTCTTGCCGCCGCGTGGAACAAAACGCGCGGTCAGACTGACCCGCCGAAACTTCACCGGGCCAGACCCCGTGCAAATCCAGGGCACGGCCGCCTACGATGCTATTTGGTGTGACTCTTAACTGGGCAGGGTTTGCTAAGATGGGGCACCCCAAAGCAAAGGAGAGCCCCGTGGGCAAGGTGGTCATGTACGGCTCGGTGTCGGTGGACGGCTTCATCGCGGACGAGAACGACCAGCCCGGACCGCTGTTCGATTGGCTGACCAGCGGGGATGTCCCGTTGGACGAGAGCGGCCAGCTGAAGGTGTCGCAGACTTCCTACGACTACACCCGGGCGTACTGGGACCAGATCGGGGCGACAATCGTCGGCCGGCACGTCTTCGACATGACGGACGGTTGGGACGGGAAGCCTCCGGGCGGGGTCGACCACGTGGTCGTCGTGACACACCGGACGAAGCCCGAGGGCTGGGACCCCGAGGCGCCGTTTCACTTCGTCGACGGCGTCGAGGCAGCCGTGGCCAAGGCGCAGGAGCTCGCGGGTGACCGCATCGTCGAGGTCGCCGCTGGTGACGTCGGTGGGCAGGTGCTTGCCGCGGGCCTGGTCGACGAGGTGCGCATGGACGTCGCGCCCGTCGTGTTCGGGTCCGGCAAGCGCTACTTCGGGTCGGTCCACGCACAGCACCTGTTAGAGGATCCCAACGTGGTGATTCAAGGCAACCGGGTGCTTCACCTTCGCTATCTGGTGCGCCGTTGACCGATCTGAGCGGGTAACCGAAGAAGTCCACTGCGAACGGTGACACAAGATCGGGACTCCGACTGCGTTTGCGCATCGATGCCCCGGAGCCGAAGCGCCAGCCAACATCCAGCCAGAGATTACACCCTCAACTGTGAAGGCCTTTAACCGTGGTCGGAGTGGTGCCTGCAATACCTGCATCACCGATAGGTGTTACAGGCGGATCACCCATGAGGAGCCGTTAGAACTGGCCAAGGGCGCCATCGCGGCGAAAGATCATCTGCGACAGAACACGGTCCAGCTTGCCCCCATTAGCTCTTTAGTGATCCCGGAATCGAGCACCGTGCGCGAGGATGGGGTTGCTGGCCTGTCGGTCCCGGCATGATTCAGTTCCCCAGTCGTCAATGGTCCCGGGGTGCTGTCACCGGGATTCGCTGGGCACCAGGGATATCGCCAATAGGGGCCGGAGCAGAACAGGGAACCAGGGTGCAGGTCAGTCGTAACGTGGATGTCCAGCCTTGGCGCCACAGGGACAAGCCAGCATTTGTTTCATCCGTGAGCACGAGCGCTGGTTTCCGGCGGATGCATTTCGATCCACGACCATGAATCCATCGGCATCAATGTCGGCAAGACCAACCACCACGCGGTGGCCCTGAACAGGCCGGGAAGAAACTCGCAGGCCTTGGCCCTGCCGCAGGACGAATCCGGCTTCGGGACATCATCCGTTCTCTGGCCAAGCACGGGAGGTTGCTGTTCGTGGTGGACCAGCCAGCCACCATCGGGGCCCTGCCCGTCGCCGTCGCCCATGCCGAGGGCCTCCCGGTCGGATACTTGCCGGGGCTGGCCATGCGCCGGGTTGCCGACCTGCACCCGGGTGAGGCAGAGACCGATGCCCGGGACGCCTTCATCATCGCCAACGCCGGCCGCACCCTGACGCAGACCCTGCGCTCGGTTCAGGTGGCCGACGGGCAGGTCGCCTAACTGGCGATGCTCTGCGGCTTCGACGACGACCTGGCCAGGCAGCCCACCGCCACGCCTAACCGGATCCGCGGGCTGCTGACCCAGATCCGCCCGACCCCGGCCGCTCTGCGGAGGGCCGGCAAGGCGCGGGTGGAAACGCTCATGCGCAAGCACGCGCGCCGGGTGGGGAACGCTGGACCGCGGAGATCTTCACCGCACTCGATGAGCAGACCGTGGTGGTCTCCGGAACCTCTGCCGCCGGGATCGTGCTGCCGCAAATGTCACTCGCCTTGGCCCAAACACGGGCCGCCCACGCTGGGGTGCCGTCGCAGGTCGAAAAAATCGTGGAGGCCCATCCTCTTCACCAACTCCTGAAATCCATGCCAGCGGTCGGTGTCAGGACCGAAGCTAAGCATTCTCACCGAGGCCGCGGGTCTTGGACTTAAAGACCGCAGGACACCTGGGATCCTACGCCGGGCCAGCCCGGGTGACCTGACCGGTCAGGGACCTCCATCCAGGGAGATTGTTCCTCGAGGAAGACCACCTTGGTTCTCAAGCGCGCGTTGTTCCTTTCGGCGTTCGTGGCGCTCAAAGGCAAGGGCCGAAGTTCGCGAATCTACTATGACCGCAAGCGGGCCGAAGACAAGAAACGCAACCAGGCCGTCATCACCCTGGCCCTGCGCCGCGGCAACGTCCTGTTCGCGATGCTCCTCGACGGCGCCCTTTACGGCGCCACCAAAGCCCAACCCGCCTAAACAGCACCCGCCGAACGAGAATCGGTCCGGCGCGGAAGACCCGAACCGGACCGCTCCACACCGCCTTCTGGAAGACCACGGGATTCTTCCCAAACCTGGGGAAAACTTGACGAACAAGATAGGGCACATCCCGGCGCACAACGGCCGAGACTGATCCTGTTCCAGATTGGACATGGACCGGCGGCCGCCTGGCTCGCTCTTGCATCCCACTCCCCCGCAACCGGTTCCAGATGGAGGCCACTTTCGTGTCCTTTTCCGCGATCAAAACCCTCCTTGTTTCCCCGGGAACGACACACCACATCTGCTCAACCGGCCTCTCGACCAGCCGCCGAACGGGGCCTCGGCATCGACATCAAAACCGCATGCCTACCGCCCAATTCCATCAAAGGTGCTGTTGGACGATGCGAAATTCAAAGGCCATGCTGGCGGAAAATCAAACGTGTCCCGCGACGGCACTCGTCCTTGTTCTTCTTCTGGCAGCTGCATCTGCCAACGACCGAGAAGGAGTCGGTGCTTCAACCACCAGCTTCTGTGCGTTGTCCGGTACCGACAGGTTTCCCGTCTGCCGGAGAATGGCGAAGGTGAGAGAGGCAACCGTTCCCTTCGCTGTTGATCCTCTTTTCCTGTTCAACCGCATCTCGTTCCGTGAAGCCCTGAACAGTGTTCTTTGATCCGGAACAGATGCTGATCGAATTCGTGCATTGAACAGTGGGGGCCAGATTGGGTTCACCTACGGAAATCCAAACCCCTTTCCCCTGTGCGCCCACCAACAGCCGTCAGCGGCCCGTTGGTGGCCCGTTGGTGGTCGGACGTAGCGATCCGGGCCCTTGTTGTGGCCGCTACTGTTCGGATGCTCTTTCAACGACAGCTAGTGGGCGATCCGCTTGGCCGTCGATTGCAAGGGCTATTCGAGAGTCGATGGTCCATGGGTGTTGCGGGCGGCTACGGGAGGACGGACAGTGCATGGGCGTGCACCGCGTACCAATGGGATTCCCAGCCGGGCCCGACTACTGGCCGCGAGCTGGTGCATCACGGCAAAGCCCGGAAGCGTGTCACCACAGCACGGGCGCGGCCGGAGAAGTTCGGGAGGCTCCGTACCCAACGACGTTTTCTCGAAAGCCGGAACGTCGGGAAGCGCCCTTGAAACCCCGACTTCAAGTTCATGCAGCAGCAGGGCGCAGGGCTCCGCGGCACCTTCGACCAACCGAAAGAGCGCGGCCAGGAAGACCTGCCGACACCCCTTGGTCCTCCCAACCTGTCTACGTGCTGATGGCCGCTCGCGAAAGCATCGCAATCGCCAAGCACGTTTCCCAATGTCCTGTTTACGAGCTCTCATTCGTGGTTCAAGGCAAAGGCATGACTACGCCAGTCCCCACCACTCGCCGCAGATCAACAGGACGGCATGATCAATTCGTAGATCTGGCCCGCTTCTTTGTCTTCCTTAATACGATGCCGCCCTCCAGCGCAGTCCGAAGATTCAGTTGACGCCGGTGAGGTCGTCCGCAGGCAAGTCGCTCGCGAGGGTACCCCGACCGGAGCCGTTGTCCACATTGCAGGTGGCCTGCAACTGATCGATCCATCAAGGGGAGGCCCACCATACGCAGGCCATTCACTTCGATGCTGGGTCTCGTTTTCAAAACCGCTGCCAAAATTATCACCGGGCTCCTAGCCGCGAGCCTCTGCCAGCGCTAGGCGCTCGGCCTGTGTGCCTGTTCCGCCCCGTTGCCATGGAGGTTCGAAGCCGACGCCACGGTGACTGCCTCTCGATCTAGTGCAGTAGGGCGCGCTGACGTGTCTTCCACTTTTCCGAGTTCGAGTCCACGGAATGTAGGGGCCTTGTTCCCTAACCTGCTGTGAGTCCAAGCGGCCAGGTAGTAAAGGTTGCCAAGCCGGCACGGCCGGGCCCGCGTCGACGAGATATCAGAATCCCCGGGTGCAGCGCGAGCGCAGCACCCTTGTGTGTCGGAGTCCGAGTTGCCTACTTACTCCCGACGGGTTCGCGATGCTGCCCTCATCCCAGGTTCGTGACGAAAGAACAGGACCGCAGCGCCATGCCCGACAACGACACCAGGGGGCGCCGGAGACCCCCCCACGACGTAAGAAGCACACGTGGCCGGCGCAAGGCGAGTTCTGGCAGCGTACCTTCGCCAAGCTACCGCATTGCTCATTGGAGGGTTCCGCAACAATCTGGCCTATCGATCAATGGTCGCAGGGCAGCCATTGTTCACGTGTTCATGGCGTGCATCCGTTGCACTGTTTCACGTGAAACATTCGCGAAGTCCCGTCTATCCCCGCTGATCACTCGGCCGGCTTGCTCCCATCGATCCTGCACCCGATACGGCCGATGGGCCCTGTTCGTTGTGGCTGCACCACCTCTGTGCCTGAACTTCGGGAGCAGCGACGAAATCAGGCATCCTTGTTTGGGTTGCAGTTCTTCGATTCCCTTCGCATGGCTACCGAACCGGAGGTATCGGCGGGGGGTCCTCGCTGCGGACTCGCGGTTGCCATCCCACCTGCGGACCACTCCCCCATCAGCAGATAGCAGTGGCCGTCCGCTCTGGGGTTCGTCAACGCCGGCCAATCTCGGCGATCAAGCCCTTGAAGATTCCTTCATGTCCGTCACCGCAGGTGGTGTGTGCGCGTGTCTGCCCTTGCGTCACCAAGGGGGGGAACGAGCAGCCATCGAAAAATGATTCGGAGCAAGCCCGTGGAGTCGGGGCACGCGGCCGGAGCCGCATCCGCAAAGAGTGCAGGGTGCCCGGCGGCCACGGATGGCCACGGATGGCCACGGGCTCACGGTCCTGCTGATGGCCCTCCAGAGGCACGTCCTCCATCCGCTTGCCGCGCTACAACCGGGGCCTCGGGAGGTTCGTTTCAGCCCGCATGGCTTGGCATGCGGGTCTGGGAGATCTCACCAAACATCCTCGCCTGTGTTCCTGCCTCTCCAGCCACCCGAGTCTTCCCGGAAAGCACAAAAGGTGTGAGTGTTTCACGTGAAACACTCACACCTTTTGTGTATGCGGGTCGGCTACTTCTCCGTGCCGTCCGGCGTCAGGACACTCATGATTCGGTTCAGGTCATCAACGCTTGCGAACTCGATGCTGACCTTGCCCTTGCGGGCGCCAAGCGTGATCTTCACGTTCGTATCGAGACGGTCCGAGAGTGAGTTCGCCAAGAAGTCGAGTCGCTCGTGGCGAGGGCTCTGCTTCGGCTGCGGCTGCGCAGCCTTGTTGGCCTTTTCTTGCCCGGCACTGAGAGCGACGGCTTCCTCAGTCGCTCGCACCGACATGCCTTCGTTGACGATGCGCTGCGCCAACTGTTCGATTGCGATGGCGTCTGCCAGACCCAAGAGGGCTCGAGCGTGGCCCGCGGAGATAACGCCGGCCGCCACACGGCGTTGGACTAACGCCGGCAGTTTCATAAGTCGGATGGTGTTGGAAATCTGGGAGCGGGAACGACCGATCCGCTCGGAAAGGACTTCCTGGGTGCACTCAAATTCGCTCAACAGCTGCTGGTAAGCGGCTGCTTCTTCAAGCGGGTTCAGCTGCGAACGGTGCAGGTTTTCCAGCAACGCGTCGCGAAGCAGATCCACGTCATGCGTCTCGCGAACGATCGCGGGGATCTTCGTAAGGCCTGCAGCCTGCGTTGCCCGCCAACGGCGTTCACCCATGACAATTTCATAGGGCTCTTTGTCGTTTTCACGGGATGGCCGAACAACGATCGGCTGCAGAAGTCCGACTTCGCGAATGGAATGGACGAGCTCGTCCATGTGTTCTTCGTCGAAGTAGGAACGCGGCTGCTTGCGGTTCGGGTGAATCTGGTCGACGGAAAGTTCCGCAAAGGTGGCACCCGGAACGGCGACTAGATCATTGAGCTCGACTTCGTCATCGCTCTCCCCTGCGCGCCCACCCGAGGCGGCAATGAGGCCAGGCATTTGCGCGCGACGCTTCTTGGCAGTGGCCGACGGTCCGGAACCGTTGGAAGGTACGGCATTTTTCTCTGCCGCAGCTTCTTCCTCGGTCTTTCCCGGAACAAAGAACATGTCCACGGGGCGAACCTTTTTGCCGGATGCAGAAGCACTTGAAACTTTACGTTTCAGGGCCTCGGTTCCAACAGTGGCAGTCGTGGTCGCAACCGTCTGCTTTGATGTTTCACGTGAAACACTCTGGGGAGTTTCTTCCTCGGATCCCGCGACAGGGCTGCTGGAAATCAACGCACCAAGACCTCGTCCTAAACCACGTCGCTTCTCCGACATTGGATGCATCTCCCTTTCGACACCGTTGCTACCTTGAACTCAAGGCAATTCTACTTGTAAGCGATAGATAGTTTTGGACGCGACTTTTGCGGTGTGGCCTTTAGGCCACCTGAATGTGGCATTTCATCCCCCTACCCCGGGTAGGGCCATCTCGATGAGCGCTTAGAATCAAGAATCGTCTGATTTTTGAAAAAAACAACGTCACATGAGTGTTTATGTAAAAGTCGCGTCTGAATACATAAAATTCAAGGTCGTGCGGTCAACAGACTTGACCGCACGACCTTGAGAAGGACTAGTGGTTGGTGCGCTCCGCGATTTCCGCTGCGGCTTCCAAATACGAAAGCGCGCCGGTTGAACTCGAGTCATACGTAATTACGGTTTGTTGGTAGCTCGGAGCTTCCGAAATTCGCACACTTCGTGGAATCAGAGCTTGGAGGACCTGGTTCGGGAAATGTTCTCGCACTTCGCTCGCAACTTGAGCCGCCAGGTTGGTGCGACCATCGTACATCGTCAGCAGGATCGTCGACACCGTCAAATCCGCATTCAGGTGCTTCTGGATCATTTCAATGTTCTTAAGCAGCTGGCTCAAGCCTTCCAGTGCGTAGTACTCGCATTGGATCGGAATCAGGACTTCACGCGCTGCCACAAAGGCGTTGACAGTAAGCAGGCCCAGGCTTGGCGGGCAGTCAATGAAAACGTAGTCGAGACGTTCCATGCCATTGGTCTCGCGATACTTCGCATACTGATCCAATGCCCGGCGAAGACGCTGTTCACGGGCCACGAGGGAGACCAGCTCAATCTCCGCGCCGGCAAGGTGAATGGTCGCCGGGGCCACGGTCAGGTGCTCGATGTCAGGGCATGGTGCAACGACCTCAGAAAGCGGGAGGTCGTTGATCAGGACATCGTAGATGCTATCCACGTCTGCATGGTGTTCAACACCGAGCGCCGTCGAAGCGTTGCCCTGCGGGTCGATATCAATCACCAGTACGTTCAGCCCGGCAATTGCCAATGCTGCCGCGATGTTGACGGTCGTCGTCGTTTTTCCGACGCCGCCCTTCTGGTTGCTGACGGTCATGTACCGAGTCGTTGGCGGCTTGGGCAACTTGCGGCTGCTCAAACGCTCCCGGCGCTTGTGTTCACTGGCCAGCTGGCTGGCAAGCGGTGAGCTGTCGTCAGTGGTATCGAAAACGTTTGGTGCTGGCGCAGGTTCCCTCGTCACCACTGTGTCCTCTCCATCGGAATCGGTCAGTTCAACCGCTTCATCCGCATCCAGTTCCAGATGCGTTGAAAAAATTGTTTCACGTGAAACATGTCTCGCCTTAGACAAAACAATCTCTTCTGGTTGTTCTTTGTTGTCAGATGAACTGAATGAAGCGAAAAGGGCTGCAAACGGTGGAATCTTGTTGACGCTTCGCTTCAAAACGGTTCTTTCTACTAACCCAGTAGGCGGCGCTATGCCGCCTGATACAGCCTATCGCTAATGCGCTAGGCGACGTTGATACGTACCACGGTGGTTGGTTCGGCGAGAATGTCTTCGCCAACGGTGACAACTTCGGTCTTCTTACCGCCCAGGCGGCGGATGACCTTTGCGGCTTTTTCTACTTCTTCGGCCGCTGAGCGGCCCTTGATTGCCAATACCGTGCCCTTGCCATGAAGCAGGGGAATCGTCAGGCCGGCCAAATTCGTCAGAGCCGAAACTGCGCGGGCCGTGGCAAAGTCGGCGTTCACGTGATCGACAACCTGTTCGGCACGGCCACGCATGATGGTGACGTTATCGAGGCCAAGGTCTTCGACAACCTCATGTAGCCAGATGCAGCGACGTTCAAGCGGCTCGATAAGGGTCAATTCAAGGTCGGCGCGGGCCAAGGCAAAGGTAAGCCCTGGCAACCCGGCGCCGCTGCCCACGTCTGCAACGTGAGCGTCCTTGTCAATCAGGTTGGCAACGACCGCGCAATTCAAGACATGGCGGGACCACAGCCGTGGGACTTCACGCGGGCCCAGCAGGCCTCGTTCCATGCCCGAGGTGGCCAAGTGCTGAACGTAGCGCTCTGCAAGGCTCAGTCGGTCGCCAAAGACGGTCTGGGCTGCCTGACGTTCCTCGGCTGTAAGTTCTACTTCGTTGCTCATGAGGGGAGTTCCTTGATTCGTTGCTTAGGCGTCGTCGTTTGAAACGACGATGTGGCGACGGCTTCCTTCGCCATCGGACTCGCTATGCATGCCCAGCGCCGCAACGCAGTCGTGCACCAGCTTGCGCTCGTATGCGCTCATCGGTTCGAGAGGTACTTCCTCGCCCGTCTCGCGGACCTTCTGTACCGCTGCTTCGGCGATCCTCTTGAGCTCGCCGGCACGGCCCTCACGGTAGCCGGTAATGTCCAACACCAGACGAGAACGGTTGCCGGTGGCGGTGAGTACGGCCAAGCGGGTCAATTCCTGCAGGGAGTCCAGGATCTCTCCGTTGGTGCCGACAAGACGCTGCAGAGCCTTCTCGTCCTCGGCTTCGCCGACGATGGAAATGTAGGTGCGTCCGCCACGAACTTCAATGTCGATGTCGCCATCGAGATCAGCAATATCAAGTAGTTCTTCGAGGTAGTCGGCGGCGATGTCGCCTTCCTCTTCAATGCTGTTTACAGCATCTTCAAGCTCTTCAACTTCGGTACCTGCAGGCTCTGAAACTACGCTCTGATCAATATCGCTCATGGCTACTTCTTCTTCCTGTTCTTACGCTGTGGCTGTACGCGCTGCACCTTGGGTTCTTCGACGATTGCGGCGGCCGCATTTTCGTCGATCTTCTTCTGGCCAAGCGGGGGCAGTCCCTTGGCGGCGCGGCGCTCGTTGAGTTCGCGCTCGGCCTGGGATCCCGGGGTCGGGTTGTTCCGAATTACGTAGAACTGCTGGGCCAAGGTCCAGAGGTTGGTCGCGGTCCAGTAGATGAGGACACCGATTGGGAAGTTGATGCCACCGATGCCGAAGACCAGGGGAAGGATGTACAGCATGATCTTCTGCTGCTGCATGAAGGGGCCCTCAAGGGCCTCCTTGGTCATGTTCTTCGACATGATCTGCTTCTGCGTGACGAACTGCGAAGCGGTCATCGCAAGAATCATGACGAGCGCAACAATGATCACTGAGGCGCTCGGCGAGCCGGAGTTGATCGTGTTCAGGAAAGTGTCAGAAAGACGGGCGCCAAAAATCGAAGACTGGTCGAAGCTCTTGATGTGCTCGGCGGAGAGCTTTCCAACCGCAACACCCTCGGCGCTTGCCTTGGAGGCGTTGTTCAACACAGTGAACAACGCGAAGAAGAACGGCATCTGGATCAGCATAGGCAAGCACGAAGACAGCGGGTTGGTCTTGTGCTTCTTGAACAATGCTCGCTGCTCGGCAATCATGGCCTGCTGGGAGAGCTGGTCTTTCTTGCCCTTGTACTTGGCCTGAAGCTTGCGCAGATCAGGTTGCAGGGCCTGCATCGCACGCTGCGCCTTGATCTGCTTGACGAAGACGGGGATCAGAGCGGTACGGATCAACAGCACCAGGAAGATGATGGACAGCGTCCACGTCCAACCTGAATTCGGATCAAGGCCAATCATGGAGAACAGTTCATGGAAGGCCCATAGGATCCACGAGACTACGTACCGAAACGGGCTCAATAACATGTCAAAGAAGTTCATTACCGGTCATGCTCCTCAGGCCGCGTCTGCGGCGTCTTCGTCGGCGGGAATCGGAGGATGATTCAACACCATGATCTTGGGGGTCTTGCCTTCTGGCCAAATCCGTCTGCCTTCGGGAACGTAATCGATCCCGCCATGACTAAACGGATTACATCTTAAGACACGCCAGGAGGTTAACCCGATGCCTTTGATAGCGCCGTGTACCGTCACTGCTTCGAGGCCGTAGGCCGAGCAGCTGGGAAAGTATCGACAAACATCGCCGTAGACGGGCGAAATGATCTTTCGATAAACCATGAGGAACCCAATGAGAAGGTTCCTGGGGATATCGATCAGGAACCAAACAATCCCGGTGCGGGGTTTAGAGTCCTTTTTCATGCTTGGCACCTGCCTTGCGAACAACCGATTCAAGTCCGGAAGAGACCTGCTGGCTCAATTCGTTCCAGTCAACTTCGGAGGCGCCAGGCAAGGCCCGGAACACGAAATCGAGACCGCTGGCGTTCGCAGGAATCTGCGAGGCCAATGCACGCATTCGTCGTTTGACGAGGTTGCGGTGCACGGCATTGCCAACGGCCTTGGAGACGATGAAACCAAAACGGTTATCGCCTTGGGGTTCGTCAGGACGAACCCGTGCATATAGCACTACGTTCCGGCGCCCAGTGCGGGCGCCGGAACGTACAGTGGCTGTAAAGTCCTGCGAAAGGCGCAGTCGTTGATTCTTTGGCAACACGACGTCACGCGTCGTGTCTGATAAACAAAGAACCCACGAAAACCTGCGCTATTTCAGGACTGTAGTGCTTAATGGTTATGCAGAAAGTTCGGTACGGCCCTTGGCGCGGCGAGTTGCCAGGATGGCGCGGCCTGCACGGGTACGCATACGAAGTCGGAAACCGTGCTTCTTGGCACGACGACGGTTATTCGGCTGAAAAGTCCGCTTGCTCACGGTAGTAACTCCAAGACGATCATGTGATGCGCCTTACCCGTTGCTACTAAAAAGGGAAGAACAGGCCGACGCTCGTATTCGGTGGCGCCTCATGGATTGTTCGGGGCTTTCTCGATTCCGAAGAATTTTGAAGGCATCAAACAGAGCCAAAAGTGCACACATAGGACTACACAACGATAGGGGAGCCGGAGAAGGTACGTCAAATTGGAGCCAAAGCTGGCCCTGACACACCCTGTGCACAATGTGATCTTAATTGTGGATACAGCGGTTGATAATCACCGTTCAGGCATCAAAAGCAGACCTGACACGCGCATCTTAGAACTCAATATTTACTTATAAATCCGCAGATTTGCAAGCTCTCATGCGTTATCCACCACAAGTTATCCACCGACTGTGCATAACACTGTGGATGACCGTTAGAATCTATTCGTTGGGGTTCCGTAGTTATAGTCCCCATTCGGCGACCGTTTGGTCGTCGAATTTGATTGAAGGGGCCCAAATATGAGCACGGACGAGTCGAATAGCGTCGGTAGTTCCTGGCGCCAGGTAGTACGCCACATCGAACAGGACGACCGCGTTACTCCCATGCAGCGTGCCTTCGCCGCTCTGGCTCAGCCACAGGGGCTCATTGGTTCTACCCTTTTGCTGGCGGTTCCCAACGAATTGACCCGCGATGTTCTCCAGACCCAGCTCAAGGAGCCGTTGGAAGAATCGCTGAAGTTGGTCTTCCAATCCGACATTCGATGCGCATTCAGCATTGACTCCGATTTGATCCCCGAAGAAGTGGTCGTTCCGCCGGTCGAGCAACCGCCGGTTCCCAAGGCCCGCATCAGCGATGCTCTGCCGCAGCCAGCTCCCCCGTCGAATTCCCAGGAATTCGGCCGACTGAACCCCAAATACATTTTTGACACCTTTGTCATCGGCTCATCAAACCGTTTCGCCCATGCAGCAGCCGTGGCCGTTGCAGAAGCGCCAGCAAAGGCATACAACCCGCTGTTCATCTATGGTGATTCCGGACTTGGCAAGACCCACCTGTTGCATGCAATCGGCCACTATGCCCGGCACCTCTACAACGGAATTCGCGTCCGCTACGTAAATTCTGAAGAGTTCACCAACGATTTCATCAACTCCATTCGCGACGATGAAGGTGCCAGCTTCAAGCAGACCTACCGCAACGTGGACATCTTGCTTATTGACGACATCCAGTTCTTGGCAAACAAGGACGCCACCCAGGAAGAGTTCTTCCACACGTTCAATGCGCTGCACAATCACAACAAGCAGGTTGTGATTACTTCGGACCTGCCGCCCAAGCAATTGGCCGGCTTTGAAGACCGCATGCGTTCACGTTTCGAATGGGGTCTGCTGACCGATATTCAGCCGCCAGAGCTTGAAACCCGCATCGCTATTCTGCGTAAGAAGGCCAATGCGGAGAACCTCTCGGCTCCGGACGAGGTCATGGAATACATCGCGTCAAAAATATCCACGAATATCCGTGAGCTTGAAGGCGCGCTGATTCGAGTGACGGCTTTTGCTTCGCTGAACAACCAGTCCGTTGACATGAGCTTGGCCGAAACGGTGCTCAAGGATTTGATCACCGATGAAGGTGCCCAAGAGATCACCCCGGCGACCATCGTTGCGCAGACCGCCGAGTACTTTAACCTCACGATCGAAGAGCTCAACAGCAAGTCCCGAACGCGAACCCTGGTGACTGCACGACAGATTGCGATGTACCTACTTCGCGAACTGACCGACATGTCCCTGCCAAAGATCGGCCAGGAACTCGGTGGGCGCGATCACACCACGGTGATACACGCGGATCGAAAGATTCGCGAACTCATGGCGGAACGCCGCGCAATCTTCAATCAGGTCACCGAATTGACCAACCGCATTAAGCAGCGGCAACGCGAGGGCTAATAGTCGAAAAGTCTTTAACCACAGGTGTGGATAAAGCTGTGGATCATTAAGTGGAATACCCCGTCAAGCCTGCGGATAACTACCCGCGAAGCTGTGGATCCCTTAAATCACGCGGAAAGTTGTCCACGGGGTTGTGAGACTCAGTGTCACGCCCAATCACATGTTGTGCACATGCATAATCGGTGTACCTTCGCGGCCTGGCAGGGTTATCCACAGTATCCACAGGGGTTATTAACACTACTAACCCCAAATTTCTACTTCATCCAAATAACAAGACCTGTTCTGCACCCATCCGACGAAACGACGCCCAAAAGGACTTTTTGGGACGAATTTTGTGATTTGGCCGGAACGCCGAAACCGGGATGCCGGCCGAATGAAGTTGAATCGGTTCTGGATCGAGTTCACGGTTGTTTCTGGATTGGGAACCAAGCAGAAGATTGGTCACCAGGATTTCCTGCACTGAACCCGCCAGGTTTTCGTGGACGAATCGATTCTCTTGCCGCATTCGAGGCTTAGCCTTGCCAAGCTCTCCACTTGGATATTGAAGGACCCCTCGGAAGTGAGCTCCGACTCCCTTTTTGAAAGACAGTCATACTCACAAGCTAAAAAACTGCTTACCCAAGCGCACCGAGACATAAAAGCCGGTAAGCTCAAACTCCATGTTGTCGTTCTGGCAAAAGATTTCGTTGCCGAAACTTGAGACAACACAACACCCCACCACTTTGAGAGCTCCGCGGTTCGTTATTCCTGTCCCAGGGGAACCGCTAAGCTTGCTTTCAAGTACTGTCGACTTCGTCGTGAAAGGCGGACCACTTCGTGAAGTTCAGCGTTGAAAAGGATGTATTGGCCGAAGCCGTATCCTGGACCGCCCGTTCACTCTCCCAACGTCCGCCTTCTCCGGTACTTTCCGGAATCTTGATCACTGCTGCCAATGGCACAGTGTCACTGGCTGGTTTCGACTACGAAATTTCAGCGCACCTAGAGATCGCAGCAGACGTCGCAGAAGAAGGCACCATCCTGGTTTCGGGAAAGTTGCTGGCAGAAATCTGCCGCAGCTTGCCGCAGTCGACCGCAACGCTTGAAACCGACGGCACCAAAGTCACCCTGTCTTGTGGTCGAAGCCGTTTCCACTTGGCAACCATGCCGGTCGCCGAATACCCCGAGCTTCCTGTTCTCCCGGAAGTCACTGGCGTTGTCGACGGCGAAGCATTTGCCCACGCCATTAACCAGGTCATCGTGGCTGCGTCGAAGGACGATACCCTTCCCATCCTCACCGGCGTAAAGATGGAAATCGAAGATGACCTGATCACTTTCCTCGCAACCGACCGTTACCGTTTGGCCATGCGTGAAGTTCGTTGGAAGCCTGCTCAGGCCGGAATTTCCACCTCCGCACTGGTCAAGGCAAAAACCTTGAACGAAGTTGCGAAGACTCTGGGCGCAGCGGGAGAACTGAAAATTGCTTTGGGCGAAGGCAACGAACTTATTGGCTTCGAAAGCGGAAACCGACGCACCACCTCGCTGTTGGTGGATGGCGACTACCCGAAGATTCGTTCGCTGTTCCCCGAAAACACCCCGATCCACGCAACCGTACGCACGTCAGACTTGGTTGAAGCTGTGCGTCGCGTAGCAGTCGTTGCAGAACGCAACACCCCGGTTCGACTTTCGTTCACCGGTGGCCAGTTGTCCTTGGATGCCGGAACCGGCGAAGACGCCCAGGCCGAAGAATCGATCGAGGCTCAGATCGACGGCGAAGAAATCACTGTCGCGTTCAATCCCGCATACTTGAGCGAGGGCCTGAACGCATTCAACAGCGAATTCGTTCGTTTCTCGTTCACCAGCGCACCCAAGCCGGCGATGATGACCGCTCAGTCTTCCCTTGACGGATCGGACAGCGACGAGTACCGCTACTTGGTCATGCCGGTTCGCCTACCAAACTTGCCCAACTAGATCACCTCGCGGGAAATTTCCCGCCACGTGGTCACGTGTTCGACCGCTCCACGATCGCTCCAACCGGGGCGGTCGAACACACCTTTTAGTGACAATCCACGTTTCATCATCCGACCATCCCCCGCTGGGGTGTGCGATCTCACAGCAGGACGTCCAGGTGTACATCTCACATGTCTCTCTCACCGACTTTCGCTCGTATGCGCAAGCTGATGTAGAGCTGGGCCCCGGCACCAATGTCCTGGTCGGTTCCAACGGCGTTGGGAAAACAAACATCGTCGAGGCCATCGGCTATCTGGCAACGCTTTCCTCGCACCGTGTCACTAATGACGGCCCGCTGCTGCGTTTCGGTACCGAAAGAGCCCTTGTCCGGGCACGAATTCATCGGGCAAAACAGGTCACCACGCTCGAAGTCGAAATCACCGCCGGCAAGACCAACCGTGCACGCATCAATCGCGCCAATCCGGTCCGTGCCCGCGAAATCCTCGGTATCGTACGCACCGTTCTTTTCGCCCCGGAAGACCTTGCTCTCGTCAAGGGCGATCCCTCAAACCGCCGCCGGTTCCTCGACGAATTGCTTGTAGCGCTGCGCCCGGGCGAGGCAGCAACGCGCGGCGACTACGAGCGGGTGCTCAAGCAACGCAATGCATTGCTGAAATCCGCCCGCGCCGGCGGGAAACTCTCCACCGCACACGAATCGACCCTCGACGTCTGGGATACCCATTTGGCCCAGACCGGGGCAAGGCTGTTGCGCGGGCGGTTGGACATGCTGGAACTGCTTTCCCCCTACATGGCCGCAGCCTATGCCTCCCTTGCCGACGCCAACAAGACGGCCACAGCGTTCTACCAATCAACGATCGTCGACGACTTCGACGAGGATTCCACTCCGAATCCTGAAACCGCTGCGGAAACCGATCCAAACTTCGTTGCCCCGGCCGCACTGTTGGACGCCACCCAGCCGGAACTCGAGGAAATGTTCCTTGCGGCGCTGCTCAAGAAGCGCAGCAAGGAACTCGAACGCGGAATCACCCTGGTTGGCCCGCACCGCGACGACGTGCTTTTGCGTTTGGGCTCCGCCCCCGCCAAGGGCTACGCATCGCACGGCGAAACCTGGTCCTTGTGCCTTGCCCTGCGGCTGGCCGCCTACAAGGTCTTCGGCCAGGACGATCCGCGCCCCGGCGCCGGACCGATCCTGATCCTCGACGACGTTTTTGCCGAACTGGACGCCACCCGCCGAAGCCGTCTGGCATCGATCGTCGCCGGCGCCGAACAAGTCATCGTCACCGCAGCGGTTGCCGGGGACGTTCCCGCGGAACTCGGCGGGACCTTCCTGAAGGTCAGCCCGGGCCAGGTCCACTCGTGAGCGAGAACGATCCGCACAAGCCGGAGGCGCTCGACGCTTCGCGCGCCATCCTCAACCGGATGCGCGAGGCGGCGCAGAGCCGTGGCGAAGCGCGGATCGACGCGGCCAAGGCGGCAAGGTTCGAGGAGAACGCCGCCGCACGAAAACAGCGACGCAAGGCCAGCAGCGCACCCGCAAAATACTCGGACGGGCGCGATCCGCAGGAAATCGGAAACCTCTTCGGCAAGATCGTGCGCGACCGCGGATGGAGTGCCCCGGTCGCCGTCGGTTCGGTGCTGTCGCGCTGGGCCGAACTTGTCGGACCGCAAATCGCCGAACATTGCACCCCCGAATCGTTCGAGGATTCCACGGTTGTGGTGCGCTGCGACTCGACAACCTGGGCCACCCAGATGCGACTGTTGTCCCACGAACTGCTCAAGCACTTCGACAAGGAACTCGGGCAGGGCGTGATCACGGTCATTCGGGTCATTGGTCCCGCCGCACCGAGTTGGCGCCACGGCGGACGCAGCGTCAAGGGCCGCGGTCCGCGCGACACCTACGGCTAAAACCCGAAGCGCTTAGCTGGCCCACTGGCGCTTCGGTAGCCCTCGGGTCACATCCCCACCCGTTTAAGGACGAAATGAACGTTCCTGTGCGTCGCTGGCGGCCATTTACAGCATGTTGTGGGTAGTCAATGCCCGGAAAATTTGGTGCCACACGGTAGAATCGAGAGCAGAGCGTTTCCCCGCGCGGGCGAGACGCTGGTTCACGATCGGGCACCTCCGGTGTTCGGCCTTCCACTGTTTGAGGAGTCTGTAGCACCTGTGTCTACCGATAACACCACACCCCAGGAACCAATCGATTCCGTCGAAGGCAGCGCAGCACCCGCAGCCGAACAACCTGAAGAAAGCGTCAGTGGACGGGTGGAACACACCTACGGCGCCCAAGACATCACGGTCCTTGAGGGCCTCGAGGCTGTTCGCAAGCGCCCTGGCATGTACATCGGTTCCACCGGACCGCGCGGGCTTCACCACCTTGTCTACGAAGTAGTGGACAACTCGGTCGACGAGGCCCTGGCCGGCCACTGCGACCACATCAAGATCAACATGCAGGCCGACGGCGGCGTCCGTGTCGAGGACAACGGCCGCGGCATCCCCGTGGACATCCACCCCACCGAGGGCAAGCCCACGGTCGAGGTCGTCATGACCATCCTGCACGCCGGCGGCAAGTTCGGCGGCGGCGGCTACGCCGTTTCCGGCGGCCTGCACGGCGTGGGCATCTCCGTGGTGAACGCGCTGTCCTCGCGCGTCGAAACCGAAATCCGCCGCCAGGGCAGCGCCTGGCACATGTCCTTCGCCGACGGCGGCAAGCCGCAGGGCACCCTGGTCAAGGGCGAAGCCACCGAAGCCACCGGCACCACGCAGACGTTCTACCCGGACGCCTCCATCTTCGAGACCGTCGAGTTCGACTTCGAGACGCTGCGCGCCCGCTTCCAGCAGATGGCCTTCCTGAACAAGGGTCTGCGCATCACGCTCACCGACGAGCGCACGCTCGAGGTCGACGCCGACGAGATCGCCACCGAGGAAGACGAGGCCAAGGACGCCACCCCGAAGCACCGCGTCGTCGACTACCTCTACAAGGACGGCCTGCTCGACTACGTCAAGCACCTGAACTCCTCCAAGAAGGTCGAACTCGTCCACGAGGACGTCATCGCCTTCGAGTCCGAGGACACCTCCAAGGGCATCAGCGTCGAGGTCGCCATGCAGTGGACCAACGCCTACTCGGAGTCGGTCCACACCTACGCGAACACCATCAACACCCACGAGGGCGGCACCCACGAGGAGGGCTTCCGCGCCGCGATGACCTCGCTGATCAACCGCTACGCCCGCGAAAAGACCATCCTTCGCGAAAAGGACGAGAACCTCACCGGCGACGACATCCGCGAGGGCCTGACCGCAGTCATCTCCGTCAAGCTTTCCGAGCCGCAGTTCGAGGGCCAGACCAAGACCAAGCTGGGCAACTCCATCGCCAAGGGCTTCGTCCAGGGCGTGGTCAACGAGGAACTCGGCGACTGGCTCGAGCGCAACCCGAACACCGCGCGCGACATCATCCGCAAGGCCCAGCTCGCCTCCCAGGCCCGCATGGCGGCCCGCAAGGCCCGCGACAACGCGCGCCGCAAGTCCCCGCTGGAATCCTTCGGCATGCCCGGCAAGCTGTCGGACTGCTCCTCGAAAAACCCCTCCGAGTGCGAGGTCTTCATCGTGGAGGGCGACTCCGCAGGCGGCTCGGCCAAGCGCGGGCGCAACCCGCACACCCAGGCCATCCTGCCGCTTCGCGGCAAGATCCTGAACGTGGAGCGCGCACGCCTTGACCGCGCGCTGGGAAACAGCGAGGTCCAGGCGATGATCACCGCGTTCGGCACGGGCATCGGCGAGGAATTCGACATGGCCAAGCTGCGCTACCACAAGATCGTGCTGATGGCCGATGCCGACGTCGACGGCCAGCACATCACCACGCTGCTGCTGACCCTGCTCTTCCGCTTCATGCGCCCGCTGATCGAAAACGGCTACGTGTACCTGGCCATGCCGCCGCTGTACCGCATCAAGTGGTCCAACTCCCCGCACGAGTACGTGTACTCGGATAAGGAGCGCGACCAGGCGCTGACCTCCGGCGCGGCGAAGAACAAGCGCCTGCCCAAGGACAACGGCATCCAGCGCTACAAGGGTCTGGGCGAGATGGACTACACGGAACTCTGGGATACCACCATGGACCCCGAGCACCGCACGCTGCGCCAGATCACCGTGGACGACGCAGCCGCCGCGGACCAGATCTTCTCCGTGCTGATGGGCGAGGACGTCGAATCGCGTCGAAACTTCATCCAGCAGAACGCCAAGGACGTGCGCTTCCTGGACATCTAGTCCGGCACCGCCGCACCACTCCCCCGCGTTCACACACAGACTTTTGACTAGAGGAAGAAATCGATGAGCGATCAGACTCCCGATAACCCGCAGGACGGCGCCGGCGCCAACGAGGAAATCGTTGAGGGCGCGGTGATCGACGACGCGGTCGTGGTTGCCACCGGCCACGACAAGATCGACCAGATCGACCTGCAGACCGAGATGCAGCGCTCCTACCTTGACTACGCCATGGCCGTCATCGTGGGCCGTGCGCTGCCGGACGTGCGCGACGGCCTGAAGCCCGTGCACCGCCGCGTGATCTACGCGATGTACGACGGAGGCTACCGCCCGGAGCGCTCCTACAACAAGTGCGCCCGCGTGGTCGGCGAGGTCATGGGCCAGTACCACCCGCACGGCGACACCGCCATCTACGATGCGCTGGTGCGCCTGATCCAGGACTGGACCATGCGCTACCCGCTGGCCCTGGGCCAGGGCAACTTCGGCTCCCCCGGCAACGACGGCGCCGCCGCCCCGCGTTACACGGAAACCAAGATGTCGCAGCTGGCCATGGAAATGGTCCGCGACATCAACGAGGACACCGTCGACTTCCAGGACAACTACGACGGCAAGAACCAGGAACCGACGATCCTGCCGGCGCGTTTCCCGAACCTCCTGGTCAACGGCTCCTCCGGCATCGCCGTGGGCATGGCCACCAACATCCCGCCGCACAACCTGCGCGAGGTCGCCTCCGGCGTCCAGTGGTACCTGGAAAACCCCGAGGCATCCCGCGAGGAACTGCTCGAGGAACTGATGCTGCGCATCAAGGGCCCGGACTTCCCGACCGGCGCCATGATCCTGGGCACCAAGGGCATCGCCGACGCCTACCGCACCGGCCGCGGCTCCATCACCATGCGCGCCGTGGTGTCCGTCGAGGAACTCCAAGGCCGCACCTGCCTGGTCGTCACCGAGCTGCCCTACCAGGCCAACCCGGACAACCTCGCGGTGAAGATCGCCGAACTGGTCAAGGACGGCAAGATCACCGGCATCGCCGACCTGCGCGACGAGACCTCCGGCCGCACCGGCCAGCGCCTGGTGATCGTGCTCAAGCGCGACGCCGTGGCCAAGGTCGTGCTGAACAACCTGTACAAGCACACGCAGCTGCAGGACAACTTCTCCGCGAACATGCTCGCGATCGTCGACGGCGTGCCGCGCACGCTCTCGCTCGATGCGTTCATCCGCCACTGGGTGACGCACCAGATGGAAGTCATCATCCGACGTACGCAGTTCCGACTGCGAAAGGCGGAGGAGGAGGCGCACATCCTGCGCGGCCTGCTCAAGGCCCTGGATGCGCTCGACGAGGTCATCGCGCTGATCCGCCGCTCCCCCACCACCGACGCCGCGCGCGAAGGCCTGATGGAACTGCTGGACATCGACGACCTGCAGGCCCGCGCCATCCTCGACATGCAGCTGCGCCGCCTGGCAGCCCTGGAACGCCAGAAGATCCAGGACCGCCACGCCGAGCTCGAGGGCATGATCGCCGAATTCAAGACGATCATCGCCGACCCGCAGCGCCAGCGCACCATCATCTCCGAGGAACTCGCCGAGATCGTCGAGAAGCACGGCGACGACCGCCGCACCAAGGTGCTCATGGGCTACGACGGAGACATGAGCGTCGAGGACCTGATCCCCGAAGAGGAAATGGTCGTCACGATCACCCGCGGCGGCTACGTCAAGCGCACCCGCTCGGACAACTACCGCTCGCAGCACCGCGGCGGCAAGGGCATCAAGGGCGCCGCGCTGCGCGGCGACGACGTCGTCGAGCACTTCTTCGTCACCACCACGCACAACTGGCTGCTGTTCTTCACCAACCACGGCCGCGTGTACCGCACCAAGTGCTACGAGCTTGCCGAGGCAGGCCGCGACGCCAAGGGCCAGCACGTGGCAAACGTGATGGCTTTCCAGCCGGACGAGCACATCGCCCAGGTGCTTGACCTGCGCGACTACGAGCAGGCCCCGTACCTGGTGCTGGCCACCCGCAACGGCCTGGTGAAGAAGACCCGCCTGGCGGACTACGACACCAACCGTTCGGCCGGCGTCATCGCCATCAACCTGCGCGAGGGCGACGAACTCGTCTCCGCGCAGCTGATTTCCGAGACCGACGACCTGATGCTGGTCTCCCGCAAGGGCCAGTCGGTGCGCTTCACGGCCACCGACGAGGCGCTGCGCCCGATGGGCCGCGCAACCTCCGGTGTGACAGGCATGAAGTTCCGCGACGAGGATGAACTGCTGGCGGCCGACGTTGTCACCGAGGATTCCTATGTGTTCATCGTCACGGAGGGCGGCTACGCCAAGCGCACCAGCGTCGGGGAATACCGGGTCCAGTCCCGCGGCGGCATCGGCATCAAGGTCGCAAAGCTGGCCGAGGAACGCGGCGATTTGGTCGGCGCGCTGATCGTGCACGACGAGGACGAAGTCCTCGTCGTCATGGAGGGCGGCAAGGTCGTCCGTTCCGACGTGAACCAGGTTCCGGCCAAGGGCCGAGACACCATGGGCGTCATCTTTGCCAAGCCGGACAAGAAGGACCGCATCATCGCGGTGGCAAAGAACACCGAACGTGGACTCGGAGAGAACACCGAGGAAGATGCAGTACCGTTGAACGCGGAAAAGACACAAGAAACGGCCTCCGAGGCTCCAGCGGGCGATGAAAACCCGGTGGAAACTCAGGAAAACCTTGAGCAAAACGACGAGGCCACCAACGACGGAGGTAACGCGTGAGCACCCCGAATACCCCCCGCCCGGCGGGCGGCACTGGTGGCACCCGTCCCGCAGCGCCACGACAGACGCCAGTAGGCGCACCCCGTCCGGCAGGCGGAGCACCGCGTCCCGGAACCGCACAGCGTCCGGCCGGCGCCCCGCGCCCTGCCGGCTCCGCTCCGCGCCCTGCCGGGCAGCGCCCCGCCGGTGCGCCAGGAGCCCGTCCGCAGCAGCTGGTGCGTCCCGCGCCGAAGGCCAAGGTCCGCAAGGCCCGCCTGCTGATCTCCAAGGTCGACCCCTGGTCGGTACTGAAGATGGCGTTCCTGCTGTCGGTGGCATTGGGCATCGTCACCGTTGTCGCATCGGTCGTCTTCTGGTCCGTCTTGGACCTGACCGGCATCTTCAACAGCATCAACGGCTTGCTGCGCGAAATCATCGGAACCGAATCGGACTTCGACCTCACGAAGATCGCGTCGTTGGGCCAGGTTGCCTCCTTCGCCACCATCATCGCCGTGGTGAATGTGGTATTGCTCACGGTGCTTTCGATGCTCGCAGCAGTGCTTTACAACCTCTCGTCGACGCTTGTTGGCGGAATTGGCGTGACTTTGACCGACGATTAATCGTCAAAAACGCCTAGAATCCGGCCCTCGGGACACTTCGTCGAAGTCGACCCGAGGGCCGATTTGTTTCTTTGGCCATTCCTCATGTAAAGTTTTATCTCGTTCCCAGCGGGAACAAAGAGGGCGTATAGCTCAGGCGGTTAGAGCGCTTCGCTGATAACGAAGAGGTCCCTGGTTCAAGTCCAGGTACGCCCACGGATTCCCTCATCCGAACGGTAGTTGAAAGGAAGTATCCCATGCGGAAACTTCTGGTGTTGGTGGCAATAGTTGCCGGCATAATGGGCTATCGTAAGTTGAAGGAATCATCGGCCGATAAGGCCAACTGGAGTCAGGGCACCGATAAGGTATCCTGAATTCATACGGGGACTTAGCTCAGTTGGTAGAGCGGTAGCTTTGCAAGCTTCAGGTCAGGGGTTCGACCCCCCTAGTCTCCACCGAAACGAAAGGCCCGGAACAATAGTTCCGGGCCTTTTGTGTATCCGCCGTGATTTGTGTCGAAGCCCGGGTTGACCGTCGGCCGGTCGGGCGTGAAGTGCCGAATTTGGAGTAGACCCGTGACTTTTCTTCTCGCGATCATCGGCGTCCTCGGAGTTTCTGCTTCGGGGCCGATCATTGCAGCTTTCCCGGCCGTCCCGGCTCTTTCCATGGCTTTGTGGCGCAACGCCATCGGTACGGCCGTCATGGCCATCCCCGTTGTGGCTTCCGACCCCCGCTCTTTCGGCCGCCTCAGGCGAAGGGAATGGGGTTGGAGCACCGTTGCAGCCGTGTCGCTGGCGCTGCACTTCGTTTGCTTCATGACATCCGTCCGGATGACCACCGTCGCGGCAGCCACTGCGCTGGTTTGTCTGCAAGCCGCCTGGATTGCGTTGTTCCAGTCCCTGCGGGGAACGAAATACGGTTGGCAGGTGGGTACCGGGGTCTTGCTTGCCTTTGCCGGCGTGTTGGTGATGACCGGATTCGACATCGGATCGGGCAGCGAGGCACTGGTCGGCGACGTGCTGGCCCTTGTCGGCGGCGTTCTTGCCGCGGCCTACACCTTGGCCGGGGCAAAAGCCCGGGCAACCATGACCACAGGCACCTATACAACGCTTTGCTATGGCATGACCTCGATCGTCCTCCTTGCCATCTGCTTGATTTCCGGCTCCCCTGTATGGGGATTCGATGCAAGGGGATGGATGGGCATCCTGGCGTTGGCCCTGTTCTCACAGGTGCTGGGGCACTCGGCATTCAACCACCTGGTCTCCAGCCTTGGGCCGTTGACGGTCTCGACCCTCATCTTGCTCGAAATCCCGGGTGCCGCATTGTTGGCGGCGCTTTTCCTTGGCCAGAATCTACCCGCCGGAACGGCACTTGGCTTGGGAATCATCCTTGTGGGCCTGATATTGGTTGTACGCGGCCAAGGGCGCATGCTGGCACCCGCCCCGACTAAGACCGGGTAACGCCGCCGTAGGCGGCCCTGAGCGGCTTTCAGCCATGCCTTTCTGCCACCGCACGCAGCCTGATTGACAGGGTTACGGATTCTTTCTCCTGAGAATGCGCGCAGGACACAGAAAAGGGTGGTGTGTTTGGCGAATCTCAGAGAGATTTTCCAAACACACCACCCTGTTTCAATTTGCTGACTGACCGCCTACTTCTTGGGGCGTGGAGAGGGCTTGGGCGTATCGGACTTGGCGTCGGCAACAGCCTCGGTGACCGTGTCTTCGACTGCAGAGACGGCGTCTTCGGCCTTGTGCTTTGCCGCGTTTGCCGCCTCGGCCAGTTCTTCCTTGACGGATTCAAGGGTTTCCTTGGCTTCGTCCGTTGCCTCCTTGACGGCGTCTTCGGTCTTGGTCTTGGCCTCGGCCGCAGACTTTGCGACCTGTTCGCGGACCTCATCGACCGATGCAGGCTTCTCTGCAGCAACGTTGGCGCGCACGGTCGTCGGTTCTACGGGCGCCGGCGTCTTCCAAGGGTCGTCAATGGGCTTCGAGGCCCGCCATGCGGCCACGGCGGCGGCGCCGGCCGCCGCGACGATTGCGAAGATCAGCAGACCCTTTTTCTTCTTGGCTGGTTTCTGCACGTTTTCTAGCTCCTTGGCTGTCGTCTCAACGGCAGCCGTTGCTGCCTGCTGCACTCGTTCAATGGTTTCCGGTTCAGGCGTCAGCGACTCTGCAAGGCTATTCAGGGCGGCAGGAATCTGTGCCTCGTCAATCTTGCGGGCAGTGAACTGGGC
The DNA here is from genome assembly GCF_044756805.1 of Paeniglutamicibacter sp. NPDC091659. Classification (NCBI taxonomy): domain Bacteria; kingdom Bacillati; phylum Actinomycetota; class Actinomycetes; order Micrococcales; family Micrococcaceae; genus Paeniglutamicibacter; species Paeniglutamicibacter sp. NPDC091659. The sequence goes on along the minus strand of NZ_JBIVTO010000001.1, from coordinate 68,029 downwards.
GGCCTGGCTGATTTTTTCGTTTGCCGCAGGAATGTACTCATTCATGACCACTTCGCGGGCGTGGTTCAGGGCCGGTGCCGCCTTGTCCATGGCCTCCGTGAATGCGGGGGCAGCGCGGTCAACAGCCTTTTGCACTCGTGGAGTGGCTTCCTCGATTGCGGCGGAAATCATGGGGCCCACGCGGTCAAGGGAGTCTTGCAGCAGTGGGGTTACTTTTGCGACCGTTTCCGAGAGTTCGTTCGCGGCCCAGCTGAGGCCTTCCTGGATCTTTGGGGACGCAGTCTCGATGCCCTTTTCAATGCGCGGAACAGCCCACTTAACAGCGGTGTCTATCTTGGGCGCTGCCCAGTCCAGTGCATGTTCGGCGCTTGTTGCAACGCTTTCACCAAAGTCTCGAGCGATACGTTCTGACTTCATAGTGAACCCCTTTGATCGTTTCGGTAGATTTGTCCTAGCCTACGACGTGTGAGCACATCCAGCCATTGCCGCCGGGGCATATATCAATGGCATGCAGTGGTGTTCACTGAACGCGTAGCCATTCGTTTACGGGCTTGCAGGGCTCGTGGAAGAATAACTTCATGACTGCAATCCCTACGCACACCGCGACCATCCACACCAACTTGGGCGACATCGTCGTCAACCTCTTCGGCAACCACGCCCCGAAGACCGTCAAGAACTTCATCGGCCTTTCCACCGGCGAGCAGACCTGGAACGACCCGCAGAGCGGCGAAGAGAAGGTCAACACCCCGTTGTACAACGGAACGATCTTCCACCGCATCATCTCCGACTTCATGATCCAGGGCGGCGATCCGCTGGGCCAGGGCATCGGCGGCCCGGGCTACCGTTTCGATGACGAAATCAACCCGGAACTCGACTTCCGCGAGCCATACAAGCTGGCCATGGCCAACGCCGGAATCCAGATGGGCAAGGGCACCAACGGTTCCCAGTTCTTCATCACCTCGGTTCCGACCACCTGGCTGCAGGGCAAGCACACCATCTTCGGCGACGTCACCGACGCCGAATCGCGCAAGGTCGTTGACGCGCTCAACGCCATCGCCACCGATGGCCGTGACAAGCCGCTGGAAGATGTTGTCATCTCCAGCATCGACATCGTCGAGCTCTAAAGATTCGATGTTGACGTAGAGGTTTCTGCGTCAAGATTCCTGGCGGCTCCGCATACCAATCTCGCTTCAGCGCGGCGGTATGCGGAGCCGCTTTGTCATAGCCCCGTGGGGCTGCGCGGCAATTCCATTCGTGCACATTGAACCAAGTTCCCAAGTTTCGTGGGGCAGGATGGTCAATGACCCTTCCAAGGGGACGACGACCGTAAACAAGCAGGAGAAGCATTCCATGTCGTATGGACTTTCCAACCAAGACCCGGCTTTCGCGCCCCCGGTGTGCCCCCGGCATCCCGACCGCATATCCTATGTAACCTGCCAACGGTGCGGTCGCCCTGTTTGCGCAGAATGCCAGGTCACTGCCGCCGTGGGGACGCAGTGCGTGGACTGCGTCCGAGAATCGAACCGCAACCTTCCCACGACCCGGACGGTGTTCGGTGGCAAGGCCACCGACGGCCGGCCCATGGTGACCTACGTGCTTATCGGAATCAATGTCGTCGTGTTCGGATTGCAGCTGCTGCTCTCCGGGCTGACAAAAGAACTCATGTATGCGGGTGTTTTCACCAGCCCCTATGCTCCTGCCGAACCGTGGCGCATGCTGACCTCGGCGTTCGCGCACTCCCCCAATTTCATCGGTCACATCGCGTTCAACATGTATGCGTTGTATATCTGTGGACGAGTACTCGAGCCGATGCTGGGCCGGTTGAGATTCCTTGCGCTCTATTTGATATCCGCCCTGGGCGGTTCGGTCGCCGTCTTGCTGATAGCCAACCCGTTGGTCTCCGTCGTTGGAGCCTCGGGTGCGGTTTTTGGCCTCTTTGCTGCCATGTTTGTTCTCTTGAGATCACGCGGAATCCCCGTGGTCCAAGTCGCCATCCTGGTCGCCATCAACCTGGCCATCGGATTCATCATCCCGGGCATCGCCTGGCAAGCCCATGTTGGTGGTTTGGTCCTTGGAGCGGCCTGCGCGGGGATCTTTGCCTACGCGCCCAAGGGTGCGCATCGCTCGTTGATGCAGTGGGCAGGGCTTGCAATCGTGGTAATGCTCCTAGTTGCAATGACTTTTTGGGGAGCTGCAAACGTTCGACTGCCACTGCTGTAGCGGGACGTATTCGAAAACTGTCCACAGGTGTTATCCACATTGTTAATAACTCACACCCGTGTAATTCACGTGTCCAGTTGGGCTCCATTGCACCGCAACGACGCAAATTTCGATGGCCAATTGAGAGATTCCCCCCAATATGCACAATTTCATCCACAGCTGTGGATAACTTAGTGCACAACCTGTGTATCGACTTCCGTTCCGAACGCGGCGACATCAATGGTGGAATGTTCGAAAGTATGACCTACTCCGCGAGAACTCGCGGAAAATTAACTCTCACCGCCCCGGGGCAACCCGTTTTCCACACACCTTGTCCACAGTGTTAATAACTCGCCGCGGCGGAGTTGAACGGTGAGTGCACGCCTAAAGTCCGCGAAATTTTGGCACCCATGCGACATAACCCACAGCCTTATCCCCAGCTGTTGATAACTTCTGTGCACAGTGCCACGACACGCTTGTTGTCCTTCGATGCCGATCATTAGGTTTCCGCCGAATCCTCTTTGGTGGACGCCGAAGGTGAGATACCTTGAATCGACTACACGAGGTGCAAACATCACCACGGATGACATTGAAGGGAAACGGCGTTGAACCTGCTCTACGACTGGATTCGAAACGAGAATGTTCAGGCCTGGGCGGAACTCACCAACCACCTTGCCGTTGTGGATTGCACCGACGAGTTCTATGAAGCAGAGGACCTGCTTGAGGAACTGCACGAACCCGGAATGGTGCCGGAACGCGACACTGTGGCTGTGTGGGATGGCGACAGGCTCGTGGGATTCGCCCAGCTGCGTGTGGGGCACCAGCTGCGTGAAGGGCTTTCCCGCGTCTCGATTGCCGGCGGTGTCCGCCTCGAGTATCGGCGTCAGGGCCTGGGCACAAAAATGATGGACATCATGGAGTCCCGCGCCAAGCAAAAGTCTGCCGAGCTGCATCCCGGAGCCCCGGCCGCCGTCGATATGTGGGGAAACACCCCGGGACATAGCTCCGGAGCATTGGCCGAGGCCCGGGGCTATCTCCCTGCCCGGTATTTCCAAGACATGACCGTCAATTCGAAAAGTTTTCGCAAATCAGCCACTGAGCTGGGGGTGAGTGATTCCTTGGCCGTGCTTCCATATTCTCCGGATTGGGCGGAGTCCATTCGATTGCTCGACAACCAAGCATTTGCGGACCATTGGGGATCCACGCCAAAGTCCGCTGACGAGTGGGAAGCCATGACTTCCGCCCGCACGTTCAGGGCGGAATACTCCCGAATACTGGTTGAAGAGCATCCGGGCAGCCTCCGACCGAGGGCGTTGTCTTACGTTCTTAGTTCTGAATGGGTCCCAAACGAATTGTATGTGGCTCGCGTTGGCACCGCACGGGATTCCCGCGGGAAGGGATACGCCGGCAGGTTGATGTCGGACGTCATTGCCGCGGCCTTGGCTCAGGGATTTACAGAGGTTGGGCTGAGCGTTGACGCCCAGAGCCCAACCGGAGCCGGGGGCGTGTATGAAAGGCTGGGTTTCGCTGTCACGAGGACGGGCACCCTGTACCGTAAAGACATCATTCAGGCCGCTGAAGCATCATGTCGAAGCTTCGGGCCTACGTGATTACAGGAAGCAGCAATGTCAATGCCAGCACGAACATGATGATGGCGATGGTGCCGTCCAAGACACGCCACGACACTGGGCTGGCAAAAAACCCGCGTAGGTAGCGGGCGCCGTAACCGAGTGCACTAAACCACGCAATGCTGCCAAGCGCCGCACCTGCGCCGAACAGCCAGCGACCCGAAGGGCCCTGGGCCGCGGCTATGGAACCCAGCAGAACCACGGTGTCGAGATAGACGTGGGGATTCAGCCAGGTGAGTGCCAGTGTTGTGAGCACGACGGAGCGCAGGGTGTTGCCTGAATCCTCGGCGACCAGGGTCAGCGCCTGCGGATTGAGTGCGCGCCGGGCAGCAAAAAAAGCATAGACAACAAGGAATCCAGCTCCCCCGAGCCGCGCCACCGTGATGAACCACGGCGCGACGCCGAGCAAGGCTCCGAGTCCGGCGATGCCGGCAAAAATGAGCACGATGTCCGAGACCATGCAGATAAGCACGGCGGTGCCGACATGTTCGCGGCGTATGCCTTGCCGCAGGACGAACGCGTTTTGTGCGCCGATCGCCACAATCAGCGACAGCCCCGTGGCAAGACCTGTAAGCAAAGGAAATAGAGTCACTCATCGAATTTATGGGAGCGTCTATCAGATGTCGAACTAATTATTCTTACCCTTCATTAGAATTTCTTAGTATGGACTTCTCCGCCGAACAACTCCGCACCTTCAAGACGGTTCTTGAGGCAGGTACGCTCGAACGCGCAGCGCGCCAGCTCAACGTCACCGCATCGGCGGTGAGCCAGCGCTTGAAGGCCCTGGAAAAACAGGTGGGAAGCGTCCTGTTCATCCGCTCGCGCCCCATCAAGCCCACGTCCAGCGGTGACGTGTTGCTGCGGCTGGCTCGTGAAACAGAGCTCCTGTCCGCGGAAGCCCGGCGGCAACTGAGAATGTCACAGGACGAATCCCTGTCATTGCCGCCTTCGAGGGTCAGCGTTGCAGTGAACTCAGATTCCCTGGCGAGTTGGTTCACCCCCGTGCTCCACGGATTGGCGAAGCAGGACCTCATTGCCTGCGAAATCCTGCGGCACGATGAAGCCCATTCCACGGAACTGCTGCGCTCAGGCCAGGTAATGGGCGTTGTCACGACAAAAAGCACCCCGGTACAGGGATGTTCGTCGGTGCCACTTGGGGCCATGACCTATCGTGCGATGGCCTCGGCCGACTTCATCCGGAAATGGCTGCCGGGAATCGATCCAATCAACGAATTGGCCGCGGCGCCAATGGTCAATTTCGACAAGAACGATGACCTGCAACTGTCGATGCGCAGGACCCTTCCGGGAGATGCAGGCCAGAGTGCCCCTGTGGAGCACTTTGTGCCGGACTCGCGGCAATACGTCGCCGCAGTAGCAGCTTCGCTGGGTTGGGGCATGATCCCCGAGATCCAGGATCCGAAGGACGGATCCCTGCTTCCGGTAAACCCCGAATGGGAAAGCAGGGTCCAGTTGTACTGGCAACGTTGGAAAATTCCGTCCCGTGCGCTTGATACGTTGACGGACTTGGTCGTTGCCGCTGCAGGGAATGCCGGATTGATGGCCCAACGAAATAGTGATCAGTAGCCTACTTATTGGTAACAAGGGGTCCTAGGCTGAATCCATGAACGCCACGAATCGGAAGCCAAAGACCTCAATTCTGAATTCCTTCCGCCAGTCCATTCCCAAATTTGCAGGCGACCCGCGATTCGTCAAGCATGGAATGTCCCTGTGGCCACCGTTTTGGGGAGCAGGCATCAAGGTGCAGGAAATTTCCGCAGACTGGCGCCGGGCGACCGTTCTGATGCGGCAACGGCCATGGAACATGAACTACGTGGGAACCCATTTTGGCGGGTCGCTCTTTTCCATGACAGATCCGTTTTGGATGATGATGGTGCTTCACAACGTGGGACCCGGCCATGTTGTCTGGGACAAAGCCGCGGAAATCAGATTCCTGAAACCGGGCCATGGAACCCTGTCTTGCCGTTTTGAGCTTGAAGAAGTCCAACTTGAGGAGCTCATGAAGCGAGTTGCCGACGCCGGGAAGGCGACAACGTGGTTCGTGGTCGAGATCCTTGATGATGCCGGCGACATAGTGGCAATCGTGCGCAAGGAAGTCTATGTGCGCACAAAAAACCCGGCCTCGGAATCGCAATAAGCGACGGAGAAGGCCGGGTCTTGTGGGGCTTGGCTACTTGCTTCCGCCCGGAGGGCCGATGATCAACAGCACCGTGGTGATTGCGGCGACCAGGACGATTCCCGCAGTGGCGGCAATCCACGGACTGCGAAGTGCAGTGGCCTGAATTTTCTCAATTGGTCCACGGGGTTCGTCGCCCCCAGGAGCCAAACGCCAGGCATCGCTGAGCAATCCGCGGCGCAGGACGGAACGCTCAAACGGCAAGGTGGCGAACGGGATGATCGCCGTGGCCAATCCAAGAACGCCCCGGGAAACGCTCCACCGTTCGTTGGCCCAAACGAAGAGTGTCACCAAACCATAGGCGATGAAGACCACGCCGTGCATCATTCCGAAAATCCTGACAAACTCCGGCTGGCCGGCACCGTACTTCATGATCATGGCAAAGATCAGAAGTGCCCACGTCACCATTTCGGCAGCTGCAAGGAAGCCATAGAGTCGCTTGGGCGAAAGCTTCGAAGGAGATGGCTTGAGGACAGCGGATGAATCCACTGAGGACTCGGGGCGAACCATGTGATTGCGGCCTTTCTGGGAGTTTGACGGGATTATTTCAGTTACCCGGATGTTGCTATTGTGGGTGTGCTGGAGCGCCTAAGCGCTCCCCGGACGATGGAGCCGTACCCGGACAGCGACAAGACGGCCACCGAAAGGAATCGGTGACGCGCGATGTCGTGGATCATCCTCATTATCTCTGGCGTGTTCGAGGCAGTCTGGGCCATTGCGCTCGGCGCCTCTGAAGGCTTCACCAAGCTCGTTCCGTCCATCGTTTTTGGCGGTGGACTCATCGTCAGCATGGTCGGTCTCGCTTGGGCCATGAAAGAAATCCCCACCGGAACCGCATACGCGGTGTGGGTGGGAATCGGGGCAACCCTGGCGGTGGCCTACGGCATGATCTTCGGAGGTGAATCGATCAGCCCCATAAAGATTGTCTTGATCGTTGGACTGGTTGGCTGCGTCATCGGCCTAAAGGCAGTTAACTAGCGCCATCCGGTTGTCATGAAGAATCCAATCATGGCAAAACCAAACCCGATCACGATGTTCCATCCACCAATCATGGGGATCGGGAAGAGCGTCTGGGAAATGTAGTAGACCATGATCCACACCAAACCCAGAAGCATCAAGCCAAACATCACCGGCTTGTACCACTTGGGCAGGGGCTTGTCATAGGTCCGGGCTTCGCCGCCGTCCTGTGGCTTGCGGTTCTTCCGGCGGGTCTTGGATTCAGGCACTGCATCTCCTTGAGTCTTAAGTCATTCGGGCCGATCCACCGAGTGGTTGTCCGAACGGTAGGCTAAAGAGGCGGTATGGAAAGCAAATCCCGTGCCACCCATAGCTAATACTATCTGCTCAAGCTGGAGGTTTCCGGGTTTACGGTTGCTCCACGGAAGCACGAGGGAGCCCCATGACACGATCCGAGACCCGGCTCCGGACCAAAGCGTCCGTCGGGCAGCGGCTGCTCGGCGGATTCGGCGAAATTCTCATCACTCTCGGAATCATTGCGCTCCTCTTTGTTGCTTGGGAGCTGTGGTGGACGAACCTCGACGCAAACCGTGCCCAAAATGAAGCCACCTCCCAATTTGCCCAAGAGCTCAATGTCGGTGACGCCGGCGGACAGGACTTCGGTCCGGCACCCATCGCCAAGATCCCGGACGGGGAAACCTTCGGCATCTTCTATATCCCCCGTTTCGGGAAGGACTTTGCCCATCCCGTAACCAACGGGGTGGGTCCCGAGGTCTTGAACTCCGTCGGGATCGGCCACTACCCGGAGACCCAAGCCCCCGGCGAACCGGGAAACTTTGCCGTTGCCGCCCACCGGCAAACCCACGGGCAGGTGTTCTGGGACATCGACAAATTCGAAGACGGCGACAAGATCTATCTGCAGACGCGCGAGGGTTTCTACACGTATGAATGGCGCAACACGGAGATTGTCCACCCGTCCCAGGGTGAAGTGCTGCTTCCCGTTCCGAACGAGCCAGGGCAGGAAGCAACCTCCTCAATCCTGACGATGACCAGCTGTCATCCGCCATTCACCACACGGATGCGAATCATCGCGTATTCGGAACTCACTTCGTGGCGCCCGTCCGAGGCCGGTCCCCCGGCGGAAATCGCCGGTCTGGTCCACAAAACGATGAAAAACTAGGAAGGGCAGCACCCAAGAATGTATGCGTGGATTTTCACCCATCTCCCGGGCCCGTTGTGGTTTCGAGTCATTCTGGCAGCGGCGTTGGTCGTCGCAGTCGTACTATTGCTGATGAACTTTGTTTTCCCGTGGCTGAGCCAATACAGCCCGTGGACCGAATCGACGATTGGCCTGATGCTGCTGTGAGCGCACCCAAGATCCTTGTGATCGACAACTATGACAGCTTCGTCTACACCCTGGTGGGATATCTGCAGGAGCTGGGCGCCGAAACCACTGTTGTGCGCAACGACGACTTGTCACTGGCGGAGGTCATTGAACTGGCCGAGGCCCGAGACGGCGTATTGGTCTCCCCCGGCCCGGGCAACCCCGCGGAAGCCGGCGTGTGCATCGAGATGATCAAGTGGTGCGGCACCGCGCTCAAGCCGATGCTCGGTGTCTGCCTTGGACACCAGTCGCTGGCAGAAGCCTACGGAGGGGTCGTCACCCACGCCGAGGAGCTTATGCACGGGAAGACCTCGCCGGTTTTCCACACCGGACACCCGATCTTTGCCCACATCCCGAGCCCTTTCACGGCCACCAGGTACCACTCGCTTGCGGCCGTGCGCTCGAGCATCCCTGAGTGCCTGGAAATCACGGCTGAGACCGAAAACGGTGTCATCATGGGCCTGGCACACCGCACGGCACCGCTCTGGGGCGTGCAGTTCCACCCCGAATCCGTGCTCACCGAGGGTGGCTACCAGATGCTTGGCAACTGGCTTGAATCCCTGGGACATGTTGGGGCGGCAGCACGCGCGGGAACCCTCAGCCCGCTGATCAGGGAGACCGGACACTAGAAGTCGTTCCGCTCCCCCGAGTCGTAGAAGAACCCGCCAGAATCGGTATTCTGGCGGGTTCTCTAGCTATTGCAGGGCGGGGCCGGGCAGGCAGCGGGAAGGGATCCCTAGTCGTTCGAGAATCCGTGGCCGCTACCGAACCGGTTCAGATCCCCCACACCGGGGAGAATGTCTTCCGAATCTTCGTCGGATGAATCCGGATCTTCGCCAGGGGTCTTCGACGATTCCTCGGGTTCATCCGATTCGTCCGTGGGAGTTGGCGTAGGGACGGGGGTTTCGACAACCGGTGCCTTGGCGACGGTCACGGTGACCGTTCCACCCTGGGGTGAAGTCGAACCGCTGTCGGGGTCCTGGCGGAAGATGGTGCCGGGCTCGACTCGCGTAAACTCTTCCGTTTGGACGAATATTTTCAGCCCATACTTGGGGTCGGAAAGAAGAGCCCTGGCTTCGTCTTCTGTCAGGTTGAACAACTGAGGAACCTCGACAAGACCTGTGGACAAAACCAGGTCGATCTTGCTTCCGGACTTCACCTGGCTGCCAAGCGACGGCTCGGTTCCCACCAGCGATCCAGCGGGAATCGCGGGATCGTTCTTCCTGGTCACTGACCCAATGGTGAAGCCCAACTCCTTCAGGGTTTCCCTGGTGGTGACCTCGGTTGCCCCTGCCAGGGAAGTTGGGATCTTGAGGCTCTCCGGACCCTGGGAAACCATCATGGTCACGGCCGTTCCCTTGACGACTTGTGCCGGGGCAGTGGGATTGGTGGAAACCACCAACCCAGATTTCACGTTGTCGTCGAAGACGTCCTCCGACTTCGGTACCAGCCCCAGCTCGGTGAGCTTGGATTCGGCCTCGACCTGGGTCATGTTGGTAAGGGAAGGCACAGTCACCAAGGCATTGCGTGCAGCTTCGGCCTGCATCCAGTTGTAGAAGAACAAGCCGCCAACGGCCAAGGCCAGAACCATGATGATCGAGAGCACCACGGTCCACGCCTTTTTGGATTTGGCACGGTAGTCATCGACAGGCTCAGAGCGGTCCTGTTCCCACATGGGTTGTTCATTCCAGTGCTGTTCCGCGGCCACTGGTTCAAGATATCCCGTGTGGAATGGCTGCTCGGGTTCGGCTGCGGCGTAGTCGATTACCGTGGCGGGAGCGGGTTCCTGCGGCAGGACGGCAGTGAGCTCCTCAGGGGGCAGCGGAATCCCGTTGCGGGCGTTGCGCAAGGCCTCGGCAAAGGCGTGGGCGTCCACATACCGGTCCTCGCGGTCCTTGGCCAGCGCCTTGATCACTACGTCGTCGTAGATCGGTGGAAGCGTCGTCTTCACGCTGCTGGGAGCGGGAGCGTGCTCCCCCACATGTTGGTAGGCCACGGATACCGGTGAGTCCCCGGTAAACGGTGGTCGGCCGGTAAGCAGTTCGTAGAGAAGGCATCCGGTGGAATACAGGTCGGTTCGTGCATCGACTGTTTCTCCGCGAGCCTGTTCAGGGGACAGGTACTGCGCGGTACCCACCACTGTTTGCGTTTGGGTCATGGTGCTGGAGGCATCGGCCAGGGCGCGCGCAATGCCGAAGTCCATGACCTTGAGCATGCCTTGGCTTGTGACCATGATGTTCGCGGGCTTGATGTCGCGGTGGACAATTCCCATGGCGTGGGAATGTTGGAGTGCTTCTAGGACACCCAAAACATACTCGATTGCCAGATCGACAGTTATCTCGCCGGCCCGATTCAAATCGCGCAACGTACGGCCAGAGACATACTCCATCACGATGAAAGGCAGGTCGACGAAGGAACCGTTGATTTCACGGTTTTCTTCGCCAGTGTCGTAGACCGAGACGATGTTCGGGTGGTTCAGACCGGCAACGGCCTTGGCCTCGCGCCTAAAGCGGGCCTGGACCATCGGATCACGCGCCATTTCGGGTCGCAAAAGCTTGATTGCAACCTTACGGCCCAGAACCTGGTCGACCCCCAAATGGACATCGGCCATGCCCCCGCGGCCGATGAGCTCACCAACGATGTAGCGACCGTTGAGAATACGTTCCGCGGTCACCGTCTATTCACCATCATCATCTAGTTGGTCACCGGCGGATTGGGAGTCTTGTCATTGCCCAGGATGCCCCCGCCAGCCCCTTTCGCCTTGGGCGACTCGGACGTCGTCGATGGCGGCGCACTTGTCTCCGACGCTTTCGTGGTCTCTGTCTCGGTCGGCGGTGCCGACGATTCTGTCTCGGTCGGCGGTGCCGACGTTTCCGTCTCGGTCGGTTCAGGTTCCACCGTCGCGGCAGGACCCAAAGACCACCTATAGGTAACTACGGTTCCGGGCTCCACCCTGACGCCGGAGGCAGGGAACTGCTCGATGACCGTGCCGAATGGGCGCCTATCGTTGACGGGATCCAGGGACTTCGGCACAAGACCGAGACCCTTGAGCTTGCTTTCGGCTTCTTCGACCGTCAGTCCGGAGAGCCTGGGCGTACCAACCTTCTGGGCTGTCGGGGACTCCGAGGGCGAATTGGAAGGCGACTCGGTTGTCGGCTCGGTCGTGGGTTCGCTGCTCTTTGTCGACTCCGTGATGGAGGCGCTTGTGTTTGCGGAAGATTCCACGGGCTTGTTCCCGCCGGTGAGCATCGGCAGCAGCAAGGCGCCAATCACGGCAAAGACAACCAACACGATCAGGGCAATCAGTGGCGTGGTCCACGGACTGCGCCCCTTCTTGACCGGTGTACGGCTGTCGGCCTGCTCGTAGGCCTGCTGGTATGCAGGCTCGTCTTCCTGCTCCCAGGGCTGGGAAGCGCCCAGAAGCGAATCAAAGTTCTCCGGCGCGGCCTGTTCGGAAACCGGCACAGGAATCTGGGGCATCGCGTTGGTGGCCGGGGCCGAAGCGGAAATCGTTTCATCCACGGGTTCGAGGGCAACGGTCTCATTGCCCTGCGTAATCGGCGTCTGCCCCAGTGCCTGGGTAGCCATATCCGAACCGGAGAAGAGCAACATCCCGGGTACTGCCATGGTGGCGGTCTCCGGATTGCCGGCACGAATGGCGTCGGCAGCAACGGCCAATGCCTCGGCGTCTGCCGGGCGATCCGCGGGATCCTTGGCCAGCATCGACATGATCAGGGATCGAACCGGAACCGGAATGGATTCGGGCAGCGGCGGAGGGGTGTCGTTGACCTGGGCAAGGGCGATGGCAATCTGCGATTCGCCGGTGAACGGGCGACGGCCGGCCAGAAGCTCGTAGCCGATGACGCCAAGTGCGTAGATGTCCGAGCTGCCGGTGGCCTGCTGCCCGGTGGCCTGTTCGGGCGCCAGATACTGGGCAGTGCCCATGACCTGGCCGGTGGCAGTCAAGGGAACCTGGTCGGCAATGCGTGCAATGCCGAAGTCGGTGATTTTCACGCGGCCGTCGGGCAGCATCAGGATGTTGCCCGGCTTCACGTCGCGGTGGACAAGTCCCTGTACGTGCGCCGCGGCAAGCGCCTTGGCGGTTTGGGAGATGATCGACAGCGCACGGTCCGGAGACAGCACGCGTTCGCGCTCGATGATGGTGGACAGCGGCTGGCCGGGCACCAACTCCATGACCAGGTAGGCGGAGCCCTCTTCTTCTCCGTAGTCGAAGACGCTGGCGATGCCGTTGTGGTTCAGGAGAGCCGTGTGGCGGGCCTCAACGCGGAACCGCTGGAGGAAGCCCGGATCACCGGTGTATTCCTCCTTGAGGATCTTGATAGCCACCAGGCGACCGAGAACCTGGTCCCGGGCCCTCCACACCTCACCCATACCGCCAATGGCAATACGGTCGGTCAGCTTGTATCGACCGCCCAGGGTGATACCGGAAATTGGCCTCACTGGTTGAACACCGCCTCTAGGATCTTCTTCAGGTTGGGACTGGTCAACGAGGATCCAGTCTTAAAATCGATTTTTTCAAACACAATTGTCACAGCTACTTGCGGATCGTCCGCCGGCGCAAAGCCGGTGATCCAGGAATTCACCAGATCGGATCCGCCGATCTGCGAAGTTCCGGTCTTGGCCGCAATATCCAGGCCAGGCACCTGCGCCCTGACAGCGGTTCCGCTCTTGACCGGTCCGCGCATCAGGTCGGTGACCTGGTCGGCAACGTCCTTGCTGGTGGCAGTCAAGAATTCCTTGGGCTTGGTCTCCGAGAGGACCTTCAAGTCCGGGCCGATTACCTGCTTGATCAAGTTCGGCTGCATGATCTTGCCGTCGTTGGCGATGCCCATGGCAACCATGTTCATCTGCATAGCGGTTGCTTTGACATCGCGCTGGCCGATCACCGACTGGGCCAATGCGGCCGGGTCGAGATTTGGCGGGAAGACGCTGGGGACCACCCGCAACGGGATGTTCAGCTGCTGGCCGAAGCCGAAGTTCTTGGTGACCTTCTCAAATGGCTCGGCGCCAAGTTCCTTGCTCATCTCGACGAACGGGGTGTTGCAGCTCTGCGCCACGATGAAGGACAGCGGAGCCTCCGTCTTTGCGGCACAGTTTCCGCCGTAGAAGTTCCCCAGGGTGGCCGTGCTGCCAGGCAGAGTCACCCGCGCCGGGTTCTTCATCACGGTGTCGGCGTCGTACTTGCCCGATTCGATGCCGGCAACCAGGTCCAGGACCTTGAACGTCGATCCCGGAGCGGTCAGGTTGCCGAGGGCTGGATTCACGTACGGGCTAAGCCCGGGGACCTTGAGCAGCTTCTTCATGTTCGCCGCAGCCTCTTTCGAGCTTTGGACGGCCAGTAGGTTGGTGTCGTAGCTCGGCTTGGAGGCCATGGCCAGGATGTTTCCGGTCTTGGGCTCCGAAACGATGATGGTGCCGCGGGTTCCGTCCGGGATCAGGTCGTAGACGAACTTCTGGAGTTTGCCGTCAATGGTCAGTTCGACCGAGGCGCCCTCGTTGGCTCGGCCGGAGAACAGGTTGATCATGCGATCGAAGAACTGGTCCTGGCTTTGCCCGGTCAGCTCGTCGTTCATCACCGATTCCAGCTGCGTCGAGCTGTTGGTAAGCGAGTAGAACCCCGTCAGGAAGGCATAAAGCTCTGGGTCGGTGTAGACGCGTTGGTACTTGAACTGGCCCTCGGACGGCTTGGACTCGGCGATCGGCTTGCCGTCGACCAATATTGCGCCGCGCGGCAAATCGAATTCACGGAAAAGCTGTCGTTTGTTAAGCGCGTTGTTGTTCAAGTCCTCTGCGGCGAAGAACTGCACATAGCTCAGCGCGCCCAGGCACAGGACGAAGAGAAGCACTACCGCTATCCACGTATTCCGGATTGCTTGATTCATCGCTTCGCCTCCTTAGTGAGTTTCTGTCGACGGGGTGCTTCCGTGGCGACCTCGGCGGTCGCGGAGAGGCCGGCCTGCATGGGACGGCGCGAATTGTGGGAAATCAACAGCAACAAGGCGACGATGATCCAGTTCGCCAGCAGGGATGAACCGCCGGCGGCCATGAACGGCGTTGTCAGGCCCGTCAAAGGGATGAGTCGGGTGACGCCGCCAATGACCACGAAGCATTGCAGCCCCAGGGTGAAGGAAAGCCCGGTGGCAAGCAATTTGCCGAAGGCGTCTCGCGAACCCAGGGCCGCGCGCATGCCGCGGCTGATCAGGATCAGGTACATCAGCACGATTGCCGACAGGCCGATGAGTCCGAGCTCTTCGCCCAGAGCCGCAACGATCATGTCGCTGTTGGCCAAGGGGACCAGATACGGGCTCCCGTTGCCCAGTCCGGTTCCGAGGAGCCCTCCGTCGCCCATGCCAAAGAGGCCTTCCACGATCTGTCTGCTTCCGCCGGTGGCGTAGTAGATGTCCGGATCGAAAGCGTTCAGCCAGCCGTTGACGCGTCGTGTCACGTGGCTCATCGTCAGGTAGGCGAAAACGCCGCCGCCGGCGAGCATGAGCGTGCCGATGACAATCCAGCTCACCCGAGCCGTTGCAACGTAGATCATGACCATGAACAGGCCGAAGAAGAGGATCGAAGAACCAAGGTCGCGTTGGACAACCAGCACGCCGATGCTGACGAGCCAGGCAACCATCATTGGGCCCAGGTCCCTGGCACGCGGCAGCTGCAACGGACCGATCTTCTTGCCGGCCAGGAGAATCAATTCACGGTTCGACGAAAGATACCCGGCGAAGAATATGGCCAGGGTGATCTTTGCGAGTTCGCCTGGTTGGAATGTGAGGCTGCTGCCAAACTTGACCCAAATGCGGGCGCCATTGAGCTCAATGCCGAGTCCCGGAATCAGTGGAAGCAGGAGCAGGACAATCGAAGCAGCCAACGCGGTGTAGGTGAAGCGGCGCAGGACACGGTGGTCACGGATTGACCACAAAACCACCATCGCAACCACCATTGCCACGCCGGTCCAGAGGATCTGGCGGAAAGCCTGGTTGTCGTTCCGGGCAAGGTCGATCCTGTGGATCATGGCCAGGCCGATGCCGTTCAACGCCACCGTGACCGGAAGTATTATCGGATCGGCATATTTCGCCCAAACCCGGAGAATCACGTGGAAAACCAGCGCGAGGCCGGCCAGGAAGAGCCCTTGGGTGATGAATTCCTTGCTCAACCCTTCATCGCTGTTGATGCCGACCAGATAGTAGGCGGCCATGGCGACGGTTAGGGCAAGAAGGAGGAGCAACAGTTCCAAGTTGCGCCGTGGGACCGGCGCCGTCTCTAGCTCGCTCACGGTCTGATCTCCTGACAGTAAGAGGGCAGTGGAGTCAAGGCCGCGGGCGAGCCCGGGTGCTCTGGCACTACCACTGGGCAGTTCTGTTTAACGGTCACTGTCAGCTCATTGACAATCATCTGGGCGTGCGCCAGATCCCGGGCCGGGAGCGAGGATTGGATCCGTTGCCGGGTGTATTCAGGCAATGCATCCAACGGGATATCGGTTACCGCATCCACATGGGAAAGTTTGAGGGGACCCAGGTCTTGGGAAACGCCCTTGAAGATCGCAACCTTGCCGTCGTGGTTCCCCACGAAGTATTGGGTTTGGGTCCAGAGGTAGCCCCAGATGCACACCGCAGCCAGAATTAGGGCCATGAGGGCCAGAAAGGTGGGAACCAGCCAGCGTCGCGGACGGGACTCGCTCTGTTCGAAATCTTCGGTTGGATCCGTTGGGGTGCCCGGACCCTTGTGGGTGAGGATTGCCGCGGCACGCTTTTCGCCCGAACGCTGGGTCACGACCGGGATCTTGCCCGTTTCGGTGGCCAGCTGCGCAGCTCCAACCAGCAGGTGGGGGCGCTTGGACATTTCGTGGCGGATAAGGGCGGCACCGGCCTCCAGGCCGCCTTCTGCGGCAATGGTGAGCTGGCCGGTGTCAGGCGCAGGCTCGGCAGCGGAGTCGGCGTCGCTTTCGGGGGGCAGGTCGGTTTCGGGATCGGCCTCGACCACTTCAAAGACCACGATCGTGACGTTGTCCGGGGAACCATGCGCCAGCGTGGTCTCCACGAGGTCGTTTGCGGTTTCCTCGAGGGAAGCGGTTCCGCGCATGATTCGCTCGGTAATTGAGTCCGGAACCACGGCGTTGAGCCCGTCGGAACAAAGCATCCACCGCTCACCGGCTTCAACCGGGTACTGGTTGATGTCCAGTTCCGGGCTCGCATCGGAATCGCCGAGAACACGCAACAAGACGTTTTTGTGCGGGTGCATTTCGGCTTCCTCAGGACGCAACCGGCCCTCGTCGACAAGCCGCTGGACGAACGTGTGGTCGTGGCTGACCTGTTCAAAAACGCCGTTCTTGAGCCTGTAGGCGCGTGAGTCACCGATATGGGCGAACTGCAGGACATTGCCGGTCAGCAACATCGCGGTGACGGTGGTTCCCATGCCCGAAAGCTTTGGATTGGCGTTGACCAATTCATTGAGGACCAGGTTGGCCGCCTGGATCTCGTCGGGCAGCACGGTTTCGGCGTCAGGGGTATCCGGGACGTCGAGGTGGACAAGGTCAAGGACGGTCGAGGCGCTTGCCACGTCTCCGCCAACGTGCCCACCCATGCCGTCGGCAACAACGGCTAGGTATCGGCCGACATAGGCGGAGTCGTCATTCTTGGAGCGGACCTTGCCAACATCCGACCGCGCCGCAAATTTCAGCATCAACGCCATGGTTACGGCCTCAGCTCCATAACCGTCTTGCCGATCCGGATCTTCTGGCCAAGTTCGACGGGCTGCGCACGAGTTAGCTGCGCATCACCAAGGAAAGTTCCATTGGTGGAGCCCAAGTCCTCGATGAACCACCGGGTTCCCTGCGGGAAAAGCCGTGCATGGCGTCCGGAGGCGTAGTCGTCTTCGAGGACGATGGTTGCTTCCTGGGCGCGTCCCAGCAGGATGGGGCTGGCCGTGAGCTGGTGCTGCAGCCCGGTTAGCGGACCTTCCAGGATCACCAGCGTGGTTGCCTGCTGCTTGGCCGGCGCCTCTGGTGCGGGGGACAGGGCAGGATTCTTCCGAATTTCACGCGCTGTCGGCGCGCCCGTGCGGGCCTTGCCGCCAATGGCAAGATCCCGGCGTAGCGCTCCCACGATGCTGAGGATCAAGAGCCACAGCAGAATGAGGAACCCGAGCCGCAGGGCGGTGAATACGAGATCGTTCACGCGCGGCCTCCTTGTGCTTGAGGTAGGAGTCTAAAGATGATGCGGGTCTGTCCCATGGAGATGTTTGAACCGTCAAACAGTTCTGTCTCGCCGACGACGCGCTGGCCGTTGACGAAACTTCCATTGGTGGAGCCCAGGTCGACGGCCCACGTGGTGTTCCCTCGCTGCTCGATTTTCAGGTGCTTTCGGGAAACACCTGGATCGTCGATGGGAATGTCGGTTTCGGCGGATCGTCCCAGGACGATGCTTGCGTGGTTCAGCGCGTAGCGCTGTCCTGCGATGTCGAGAACCGGCTGCATTGGGGCGGGGCCGCGAGGGGGCGCCGGCGGGGCCGGGGGTGCAGTCGGAGCCTGGCGGACTTCCTGTCGGCCTGGTTCCGAAATGGTTGCGTCGATTTCCAAAATGCCGCCCCTGAGATCAAGATCCTTTCGGAAGTTGACCTCGATGGCTCCTTGAAGGGTGTAACCCTGGCTCTTTGCGTGTTCCATGGCTATGGAGCACAGCTCCTGGGCGAGGGGTGCGCCCCATTCGCGGGCCTTTGCGAAATCCGGGTCGGACAGGCGAACCGTAAAGTGGTTGGGGGCCAGCGTGCGCCCCTGCGAGATCGTAAGCGATTTGGCATCCATGGAGTTCCGCAACCGGGATGCAATTTCAACCGGTTTCACTTCCGAGCCGCTAGTGCCGCGGAAGACGCTAGTGACAAGCTTCTCTAGTCCGCGTTCAACATTGTCGATCAGACCCATCGCTTCGCTCCCTTCCTTGGTTCTATTCGCGTGGTTACGCCATTTCTGGCAACTCGGTGCAGAGCATGGATGCTCTACACCACCTTCGATACTACTGGTCTTGCCTTTGTGTGGGATGTAATGTGGCCAAAATTGCCCCTTGGTATGCAACGAATAACGCCGCACGAAGGTTGCCAGAATGTGCTCCTGATCACAAAGACGTTCTCGATTAGCGCTTCTGGGCAATTCATGTATATGATTGATCTCGCTGCTGAAGTCAATGGCTGAAGCAGATTGAGATATGCGCGAATGGCGGAATTGGTAGACGCGCTGGCTTCAGGTGCCAGTGCTCGCAAGGGCGTGGGGGTTCAAGTCCCCCTTCGCGCACATATGAGAAAAGATCCTCGGTTTTCGAACCGGGGATCTTTTCGTTGTGCCCCAACCAGTGGATCTCGCCTGGATCTCCAACCAACGAATCTCCCGACGGCGCACCATACCCCGATGCGCCGATCGGCACGCACCATCCCCAAGTGGGCATTTCGGCGGTTTGCCGGTCGGGGCGAACCAATGGATGCATAGACTGGTTGTGTTCAAGCTTTTCAACGTGCAGACGTACAAGTAGGACAGGGGCAATCGACTATGGCGTCAAAGACACCGCACCAGAACGTTTCTTTTCCCTCCCAGGGCCAAATAGCCCACGGCTACATTGCAATGCCGGCAGGCGACAAGGGACCTGGAATCATCGTGATCCAGGAGTGGTGGGGCTTGACCGACCATATCCGCGACGTGGCAGATCGATTGGCCGCCGAAGGCTTCGTTGCGCTTGCGCCGGATCTCATGGGTGGCTGGATAACCCACGACGGCGCAGAAGCCGCGCAGATGATGAGCGACCTTCCCGCGGAAACCGGTGCCGATCTGCTGGCCGGCGCCGTCGACTACCTGCTGTCGCTTGATGCTGTCACCAGCGAGAAGGTTGGAGCCATCGGGTTCTGCATGGGCGGGGGATTCGTTTTGGCCTTGGCAGCGCAACAAGGGGAAAAGATTGCCGCGGCCGTACCGTTCTACGGTGTTGGCCAGGCCGTGCCGCATAGCTACACTGGCGTTCGTGCCAGGATCCAAGGCCACTATGCCGAGGCTGACGGCTTCTATCCAGTTGAAAAGGCGCGGGCCCAGGAACAGCAGATCCGTGAAGAATCGCGTGCCGACGTCACGTTCTACTATTACGATGCGCCGCATGCATTTCACAACGACGAGAACCCCTCGGGCAACTACCGTCCCGAACAAGCGCGTCTGGCATGGAGCCGGGCCGTGGACTTCCTCAAGCAGAACGTCTCGTAACCAGATTTACCCATCACACCCCTGCTGCCAACAAGCGGCAAAAAATACAAGGAGCGTTAGAACATGGCAGAAACAATTATTGTTGGCGTTGACGGCAGCGAGACCGCACAGCGTGCGGCCGAGCGTGCAGCCCGCATCGCGGTCAACATGGATGCCGAGCTGGTCGTGGTGACCGCGCATGCCTCCGACAACACTGAGGTCGTCAAGATCGGTACCGATACTTGGATCCTTGATGATGCCGAGCAGGCTGAAAAACTTGCCGAACAGTGCGCCGCAAGCCTGCGCATTACCGAGCCGACCGCCAAGGTCAGCGCCACCGCAGCTCACGGAAAGCCGCAGGAAGTCCTGGTTGCGGAGGCAGAACGCCTCGACGCCACGTTGATCGTGGTCGGCAACGTGGGCATGAAGGGTCTGGGACGGGTACTTGGCTCCGTGGCCACCTCGGTGGCACACGCAGCCCCGTGCGATGTCTACATCGTCAAGACCGTGAAGTAGACATCTCCCTCAAATGATGTGTGACTAGCTGCGGTCGCCCTTGGCGGCCGCAGCGTCGCGCACACGCTGTTCTTCGGCACGGACCGCGGCCAGCGACGCGCGTTCCTGCTGCAACCATTCGGGACGATCCGCCAGCAAGGCCTCGATCTCCGCGGTGGTCAGCGCCTCGGTGATTTCGGCGCGGGCCAGTCCCGAGATGGATACGTTGAGCTTGTGGGCTACAACAGGGCGCGGGTGCGGCCCGTTGGCGCGCAATTCTTCCAACCAAGCCGGGGGATTGGACAACAGTTCGTTGTATTGAGCCCGGGTGACTGAGCCCTCCTGGAACTCGGCCGGAGCTGCGGGCAGGTAGATGCCCAATTTCTTTGCGGCAGTAGCCGGCTTCATGCTCTGTGGGGTTTTCTCACTCATATCCCCTAGCGTACCGGTACGCTGGGGTAGTGGTAGGACTAAAAATCGCCTATGTACCGGGGGTCACCCCCGGCAAATGGCTGACGCGCTGGAACGAACGCTATCCCCAAAACCCTCTAACGGCTCTCCGTTATGACGGGGAAGACATCCTGGGGAGGCTCGGTAGCCAGGAATCGGACGCCGTCTTCGTCAGGTTCAAGACAGGGGAATCCCCCAAGACTCCCAAGATCCACGTGATTCCGCTCTACGACGAGCAGCCAGTGGTGTGCGCGGCCAAGGACCACGACCTGGAGCTCTACGACGAGCCGGTTTCGCTGGCCGACCTGGCTGACCAACCGTTCCTCGACCTTGCCGACTACCCCGAAGAAATCGGTGGAACGGCAATGGCCATGGAGGTATGTTCCTCCGGTGCCGGCCTGCTCGTGCTGCCGCTCAGCGTCGCCCGCTTGCACCACCGTAAAGACGTGATCCACAAGGAACTTTCCGATGTTCCGACAACCAGCATCGGCATCGCATGGGTCGCTCCGGTGGGGGATGAGCCTGAGGATCCGGTGATCGCTGAATTCATTGGGGTTGTCCGTGGCCGCGGCGAGAATTCCTCCCGCCAGGCTTCGGTGGCTCAGAAGCAGCAGGAAGAGGCGGAGATCGCGCGCAAGCGCCGCCAGTCTTCCCAATCCGAACAAGCCAAGGCTGCCAAGAAGGCCGAAGCAAAGAAGAAATCTGCGGCCCGCACCGGCCGGAAACCCGGCGCGAAGCGCGGCGGAAAGCCGGCTGGCCGCGGCGGCAAGCGCTAGCGGAGATTCGTCGGTTCCAGCCCCGGTGTGGGTTAACAACGATTAACACGCCGGGGCGGAATCCTTGCGTTCACACCGCTCGTGAGACGCTGGGATGAGATACCAATCACAAGGGAGTGTACGTGGACTTCGGAACCTATCAGACCCTGCTAGTTGAAAAGCACGGCAACGCGTTGTTGGTGACCATCAACCAGCCCGAGTCGCTCAACGCCCTGGCTGCAGCTGTCGTCGAAGACCTGCACGCGCTGACGGGCGTGCTGGGCGGGATCGGGCGCGATGCCCAGTGGCCGGTGCGCGGCGTGATCATCACAGGGGCAGGTGAGAAGTCGTTCGTGGCCGGCGCAAACATCCTGGAAATGAACTCCATGGATGCTGCCGGCGCCGCGGCGTACGGGCGCCGCATGCACGAGGTGACCCTGCGCATTGAAGCGTTGCCTGTGCCCGTCATCGCCGCAGTCAACGGCTTTGCGCTCGGCGGAGGCTGCGAACTGGCAATGGCCTGCGACTTCCTCTACGCCTCGGCCAATGCAAGCTTCGGCCAGCCCGAAGTGAACCTTGGCCTGGTTCCCGGCTTCGGCGGTTCGGTACGGCTGCAACAGCGGGTGGGCATCGGCATGGCCCGAGAACTGATCTACACCGGCCGCCGCATCAAGTCCGCAGAGGCGTTGCGCATCGGCCTGGTCAACCAGGTCTTCGAAGACGTTGAATCGCTCCTGGCCGGAGCGAAGAACACGATCGAGGAAATCGCCGCCAAGGCACCCACCGCCGTGTCCAATGCAAAAGACGCAATCAACGAGATTGCGGGCCTGAATGTTGCGGACGGGCTCGAAGCAGAGGTCCGATCCTTCATGAAGGCGTTCGAGACCGCCGATTCGGTGGAGGGACGCGCGGCATTCGTTGCAAAGCGGGCCCCGGAGTTCCCGGGGCGCTAGTGGAATCCGCATACACACCACAACGCTTCGACTACGGGGACCACCCAAGCCAGTATGCCGAACTATGGGTGCCCGACGCGCGGAAACATACCGCAATCGCGATCATCATCCACGGCGGCTTTTGGCGACAGGCATACGGCGCCGAGTACGGCCGCCCCTTGGCAAGTGATCTGCGCGATCGGGGCTACGTGGTGTGGAACCTCGAGTACCGTCGCACCAATGGCGGCGACGGCGGATGGCCAGAAACCTTCCTCGATGTCGCCGCGGGGTTGGATGGGCTGGAATCCGCGCTCGAATCATCGGGTCTTGAACCTGGCCCACGGGTGGGTATCGGACACTCCGCCGGCGGCCACTTAGCGCTGTGGGCGGCCGGCAGGCACCTGCTGCCACCTGCCGCCCCGGGCGCTCTCCCGGAAACCCTGCGGTGCCTCGACGCCGTGATTTCCCAGGCAGGGGTGCTCGATCTTGCCCTGGCGGAATCCTTGGCCCTGAGCGACCATGCCGCGAGGCTCCTGATGCGCTGCACTCCCGAGGAAGATCCCGTGCGCTGGCAGTGGGCGGATCCGGCGGATCGCATTTCGCCGGGCATTCCGCTGCTGATGTTGCATGGCACCACGGACG
The DNA here is from genome assembly GCF_044756805.1 of Paeniglutamicibacter sp. NPDC091659. NCBI lineage: Bacteria > Bacillati > Actinomycetota > Actinomycetes > Micrococcales > Micrococcaceae > Paeniglutamicibacter > Paeniglutamicibacter sp. NPDC091659. Next base: position 45,157 of record NZ_JBIVTO010000001.1, on the reverse strand, counting down.
AGGATGTTCCCGTGGAACTTGGCAGGTCCTTTGCCCGGCGGGCCATGGCCGCAGGGGGCCCCGTGGACTACCTTGAATTCGAGGGAGACCATTACGGTCTCATCACCCCGGGTGACAAGGCCTGGGAAATGTGTGTCGAGGGGCTCGGCGCTTTGGAAGCCAACGGGCTCGGTGGCGAGTAGTCGCACAAGAACCCGAGTTCGAGGGCGCTTGAACGGTATATTGAAGGCTCAAAACAATTCGTAAGGAGAAGGATGTGCTAACGGTCATTGGCGAAGCCTTGGTCGACGTGCTTTCGGGCGGGATAAGCGCACCACGTTCCTTCGTCGGGGGCAGCCCGCTGAACGTTGCCGTTGGCCTGGCGCGTTTGGGTCACCCCGTCACTTTCATTGGCCGTTGGGGTTCAGACGAATACGGCAGAATGATCCAGCAGCAGCTGAGCACCAACAACGTGCAGCACATCTGCGGCGAAGACGGGCACTCGACCTCCACCGCACGCGGCATCCTAGACCCCGTCGGGGCAGCCAGCTACAGCTTCGACCTACTGTGGGACCTGCCGCCGATCGCCCCGGACACACCGGGGCTGGCCGACGCCCAGGTGGTCCATACCGGATCCCTGGCGACCATGGTCGAACCCGGCGCGCAGAAGGTGCTTCGGCTCATCGAACGGGCGCGTCCGCACGCCACAATCTCGTACGACCCGAACATCCGGCCCTCGCTGATCACCGACCATTCCGAGGCCGTGGCAAAGGTCGAACGATTTGTCGCCCTCGCCGACGTGGTCCGGGCCTCGGATTCCGATTTGGAATGGCTCTACCCGCAACGCAGCGTTGAAGACACCGCTGCGGCATGGCTGGAGCTGGGTCCGGCGATGGTTGTGGCGACCTATGGTTCACGCGGCCCATGGGGCCTTGTGGCTTCGGGCACGGCGCGTGCGGCGGCCCCGTTGGTCGATGTCGCCGACACCGTGGGCGCCGGGGATTCCTTCATATCCGCGATGATCTCGGCCCTTGCGGACCGCGGATTGCTTGGCAGCGGACAGCGGGAGAAGCTCCACAAGTTGGACACGGGCACCCTCGAACAGATTCTCGACTACGCTGCAAGGGCTGCGGCCATCACCGTTTCGCGGGCAGGGGCGAATCCGCCGTTCCGCGAAGAAATCCGCTAGCGGGAAGGGCTCCACGTCTCATGCGTGTGCGTTTGATCGCCAGCGACTTGGATGGAACCATTATTCGCGAGGACGGAACCATTTCCGTACGCACCATCGAAGCGTTTCACAGGGCCCGTGAGCGTGGAATCAGCATCGTATTCGTCACTGGCCGCCCTTTTCGGTGGCTGGAACCGGTGCGCGAGGCATTTGGGCATCTGGGAACCGTGATCTGTTCAAACGGGGCAGTCCTTTACGACCTTGAACAAGAGAAGCTGCTCTGGGCACAGACCATAGACGTCGACGTCCTTCAACGCACCCGCGAAATCATCACGAAGGCCGAACCCACGGCAACGTTCGCCGCCGAAACCACGGGCGGTCTGCACCTTGAAGAGGGATTCGCCGAACCCCACGAGCTGGAACTCATTTCACGATTTGAGCGCCTCGATCTGCGGTCCACCCTGCTCCACGAGCAGGGTGTGGTGAAGTTCCTGGCCAAGTCGCGCACGCGAAGCTCCGATGATTTCATGGCGGCCGTGGCGGACGAGTTGACCTCCCTGGTCACGGTGACCCATTCGGCGCAGAATGTTTCGCTTTTGGAAATGGCCCACGTCAAGATCAACAAATCCGTGGCACTTGCGAACTACGCCAAGGAACTGGGGATCGATGCCAGTGAGGTCGCGGCCTTCGGAGACATGCCCAACGACCAGGAAATGCTTGCCTGGGCCGGCTACAGCTATGCAATGGCATCTGGGCACCGGACAGCGCTGGACGCGGCGAGCTACCAGGCCCCGGGCGTCGAGGACGACGGCGTGGCCCAGATCATTGAAACCATCCTGGACTCTCCCGAACCCCCGGTGTCCTAGCTCCGGCCGGAACCGTCAGCCCAGCACAAAACCAAAGGCACGTTCATGAACACATCCCGCGTCGGCTCGGCACCGTATTTGTTGAACATCCCGGGCGGAAAGCTTCAGGGCCAGCCGCTGGCATTCTCACACCGCGGGTTTGCGCCCGACGGCGAGGAAAACACGCTCAAGGCATTCCATGCCGCCTACGACTTAGGGTTCCGCTACCTCGAAACCGACGTGCACACCAGTCGCGATGGCGTGCTCATGGTCTTCCACGACGAAACCCTGCAACGGTTGACCGGTGCGGCGGGCCACATCGCAGACCTCAGCGCCGCCGAGATCAGGGAACTTCGCGTGGCGGGGGAGCCCATCCCCACCTTTGAGGAATTGCTCCTGGAGTTCCCGCTGGCGCATTTCAACGTGGACGTGAAGGACCAGCCAAGCGCGCAACGGCTGGCTGCCGTCATCGAGCGACACGGGGCTCACGACCGGGTCCTGGTCGCATCGTTCCTTGGCCGGCGCCGCATATCCACCCAGCGCCTCCTGAGCCGTCCGGTGGCCACGAGCCCGGGGGTGCTGGGGGTTGCTGCGGCAACCATGCTGGGAAAGCTGGTTCGGCTGCCGCATCGGGGGCTAGGCGTTTTTGCCGCACTGCAGGTCCCCGAATCCCATGGAAAATTCCCGGTTGTGACTAAATCATTCGTGCGCCATGCGCACGAAGCCGGAATCCAGGTCCATGTCTGGGTCGTCAACGATGCCATCGGCATGCACAGGTTGCTGGATCTGGGCGTCGACGGCATCATGAGCGACCGTGCGGACATCCTGGCCACGGTCATGCGCGAGCGCGGACACTGGCCGCAGCAGGCCCCAGCGAACTAAAGCCCGGGGCGATTGGCCGGAGTTGCTAGAGGGTTGGCATGGCCAATACGGCCAGTGGTTCCAAGGCTCGCGGGGCCCAGCGCCGCATTTCGGCCGTTTCCGCGTCGGCCAGCAGCCTCAGCCAAGTCTCGTGGATGTGCAGTGGCGCGATCCTTAAGGCGGGTGCAACAAGCTCGTATAGTTCATCGGGCGTTCCGTAGTCGGCCCACTCGGTCAGGTACGCGCCAATTGCCTGCATGATGCGCGGGTCGTCGGACTCGGCCCGAAAATCAATGCACATTCGATCGATGGCCCGGCCCAGCGACGCAAAAGGGTGCGCCCAGTGGGCGTCGGACAAGTTCAACAGCCGCGGCGCCGCTGTTTCATCAGTGGGCACGAACGCCCGGCGCAGATCGAACGATCCGTGCTCGAGGCTGAGCGGAATGGGTCCGGCATCCAGCAGCTGGCAGGCCTGCTCGATTTCCCCGAAGACCTCAAACGCGTGGTCGGCATCGCGGGCAGGTATCCCCAGCGGGTGCTCTGCCGGCAGCGAGGCATGCAACAGCAAGGCATTGTTGAATTCTTCCGGCAGCCATTGGGGATCCATGATCTGCAGTCCGGCATCAAACAACGTCTCCTCGTAGGGCACGAGAGTTCTTTGCAGCCGTCCCAAGGAACCCAACGCGCGAGCCCAAAGCTCCGGCGTCGGAGCCAGCTCGTCGAGGGTTGCGCCGTAGTCCGGGCTGAGCATCCAGCCGCGCTCGGGGTCAATGGCCATGGGCATCACCAGCTGTTCCGGAGCCAAGCTGGCGGCCGCCGCGGTCAGCCGGGCCTCAAAGAGCTGTCCGGGTGCCAGCGCCTTGAAGAAAAGCTGTCCGGCATCGGTGTGGACCCGGACATGCATGGAGCGAATGGATGGAATACCCGCTTGAATAGGAGATATGCGTTTGATCGCATATGTCTCGCATGCCATGTCAATCCATTCTTCAACATCGGATTGCCATTCTTCTTCCGCCCACGTCTTCATCCACTCAGCCACCCATACATCGTATCGAGAGAACCGTCGACTTTTCTGTGAGGTTGGCCATCAACGCGTGTTTGGGCTGGTGGGAGGCCGCCCAGTCACGGGGCGGCAGCGCGTTTTACGCATGGCGTATACAAACATTCATCGAATTTTCAGGACCATTACAGTCATTTTGTGCTTCCCGCACAGTGCGTTTGGTTAGGCTTGGCCTACCTCCGAATCGAGGACCCCCAAGTCATTCCTTGACTTGTTGATCGCGTGATCCTAGCGTTCGAGGTGCTTCGATCGACACGGAACGGATGATCTCAATATGCGTGAACCCTTCGCCCCCGCCGTGCCTTATCGGCACCGTGATTTCAAGGCTGTGCTCTTTGATCTGGATGGGGTTTTGACGCCCACTGCCGAGGTCCACCGAGAAGCCTGGCAGCAGTTGTTCGATGATTTCTTTACCTCGTTGGGCGAGACGCGGGCCTATACGGAGGATGACTACTTCGGGCTCGTGGACGGACGCCCGCGCTACGAGGGTGTTGCCGCAGTCCTGCAGGACCGCGGCATCGACCTGCCGTGGGGCCATGAAACCGACGCCCCGGGGCAGGCATCGGTGTGCTCGCTGGGCAATCGCAAGAACGACGTATTCCGTGCCATCTTGCACGAACAGGGCATCGCGCCATACCCGGGCTCGATGGACTACCTGCGGCAGATCCAGGAAGCAGGCCTGGACGTTGCTGTCGTGTCTTCATCGCGGAATGCCGAAGACGTCCTGGAGGCTGCGGGCCTGCGCAATGAATTCAGTGTCGTGATTGGCGGGCTCCAGGCATCCCGGCGGGGCCTGCCTGGAAAACCTGCCCCGGATACATTCAAGGCGGCCGCCCTTGACCTCGGGTGGTCAGTCAACGAATGCGTGATCATCGAGGATGCCATTTCCGGTGTCCAAGCCGGTGCTGCGGGCGGTTTCGGATTGGTAGTTGGGGTTGCCCGCGACCAACCGGCAGAAGCGCTGCGCGAGGCCGGCGCGGATGTGGTCGTCGGCGATCTCAGCGAGCTCGTCGGCAAAAAAGCCAGGGACGCCTGGAATCTGGACTCCTGGTCCTACAGCCGGGAGCATCCGCGACCAGCCGACCCCTCTGTGGAACAAACCGTTTTCGCACTTGGCAACGGCTTCCTGGGCATGCGCGGAAATTCGCTGGGAATCGGTGACTGCGTCAAGGGGATGTTCATCAATGGACTACACGAGACCTGGAAAATCCGGCATGCAGAGTCCGCCTTTGGCCTGGCGGAAACCGGGCAGACGATGGTTGCCGCACCGGATGCCCGAACCGTTCGCGTCTACATCAACGACGAAGCCCTGGAAATCGGCCGGACTGAGATCCTGAAGGATGACCTCCGGCTCGACTTCAAGGACGGAACGCTTATCTCAGACACCCTGTGGCGAACGGCAGAGGGCCATCGCGTCTCCGTTCGAACCCGCAGCATGGTTTCCTTTTCCGAACGGCACCTGGCCTTGTTCCGCATCAGCATCAGATTGCTCGATGCCCCGGCACACGTCTTCGTGCAGTCCACATTGATCGGGCAGGCCACGGGAACTCCGGTGATCACCCCGGCCGAGGCAGACGCAGGAGAAGTCGCCTTCGATCCGCGGAAAAAGGAAGATAGCGGAGAAGAAAGCCTCCAGCCGGGCGGCACCTACGACGACGGGGAGATCGAGGCCCTCAGCTACTACGTCAAGGGTTCACACATGTCGGTGGCAACGGCGATGCAGCACGTCATCAGGGTCGCCGGCGGTGAACCGGAAATCGAGAAGACCCACGTGGTCACCGATGACAAGGCGGAATGCAACGTCTCGGTCTACATGGACCGGGACCAGGCCCTGCACATGGACAAATTCGCCACCTACCATAGCTCGCGCCGCCACACCACGGAGGAAATGACCACCCGGGGCGTCCGGGCGCTGAAGCACCTGGTCCCACGCGGAGCCGACGACCTCTTCTGGAAGCAACGCGCGTTCCTGAGCGAGTTTTGGTCCCATGCCGATGTGGTCGTGGACGCCGATCCGCTCCTGCAGCGAGCGATCCGCTGGAACCTTTTCCAATTGGCGCAAGCCTCGGCCCGCGCCGACGGCATGGGGATCTCCGCAAAGGGCGTGTCAGGAGACGGCTACAGCGGCCACTACTTCTGGGACACGGAAATCTATGTGCTGCCGTTCCTGACCTATACCAACCCGCAATGGGCCCGCAACGCCCTGAGGGCCCGCGTGAGCATGATCCCGGCAGCGCGCCGGCGCGCAGCAACGCTCAACGAGCACGGCATCCTCTTCCCCTGGCGCACCATCAATGGCGAGGAAGCCAGCGCCTACTATCCAGCGGGAACGGCGCAGTATCACATCAATGCGGACGTGGTTTATTCATTGGCCAGGTACGTGCGGGCCAGCGGAGACTCCGGCCTGATGCTCAACGGCGGCGCCGAAATCGTCGTGGAGACGGCACGGCTTTGGAACTCCCTGGGTTTCTGGCGCGACAGCTCCAACGGGCCCAGCTTCCACATCCACGGAGTGACGGGTCCCGACGAGTACACGGCGGTGGTCAACGACAACACCTTCACCAACGTCATGGCCCGCTTCAACCTGCACTACGCTGTGCGGCTCATGGGCTACCTGGCCGACGAGTTTCCCGCGGACTACGCACGCATCACCGGCGAACTTTCGCTGACCCGGGACGAAATCGACCAGTGGCTGAGGGCCGCGGATGCCATGCACATCCCGTTCTCCGAATCGGTGGGGATCCACCCGCAGGATGCGGGCTTCCTCAACCGCGAGGTGTGGAACGTGGCGGGAACCCCTGCCAGCCACCGCCCCCTGCTGCTGCACTACCACCCGCTGGTGATCTACCGGTTCCAGGTGCTGAAGCAGGCCGACACCGTGATGGCGCTGTGGCTGCGCTCCTCGGATTTCAGCGACGAGGAAAAGCGGGCGGACTTCGACTACTACGACCCGCTGACCACCGGGGATTCAACGCTTTCGGCCACGGTGCAGTCAATCCTGGCCGCCGAGGTCGGTTACCGGGACCTGGCCTACGAGTACTTTGAGCATGCCCTGAACGTGGACCTGAAAAATCTGCACGGGAACACCGCGGACGGGGTCCACGTGGCTTCCACCGGCGGTGTCTGGGCCGCCCTGGTCCATGGATTCGCCGGCCTGCGCGACGACACGGGGGAGCTGAGGTTCGACCCCCGGCTGCCGATCGGCTGGAATGCCTTGGAGTTTTCCCTGCGGTGGAGCGAAAACCGGGTCCGTTTCCGGGTGGAACCGGATGTCTTCACGGCGGAACTCACCGCCGAATCGAACGACAGCGAGTTGCCCGTGACGTTCTTCGTGCGCGGCACGGAGTACGCCCTGGCGCGGGAAACCCCGCGCCTGGACATCCCGCTGCAGGGCCAGGGACCATTGCTGGATGGCGCGCCCACCATTGACGCGGTGTTCGCCATGCAGCGGGAGGATGGATCGCCGCTGACCTCCAGCATCAAGAAGCTGACGGTCGAAGAGGAACTCCAGGCAGAGCCGCCGATCGTGGTCAACTGAACTGCAAAACGCATGGAGCCCGGCAAAGGATCCAACTGGACCTTTTGCCGGGCTTCGCGCCTTTGCGTCGTCAGCCGATCTTCGAGTGGGTGGCGCCGCCGATTTCCTCGGTGTCGGTCGGCTCCGTGCCGCGGGCACGGGCGATGGCGCGCATCAGGTGGAAGACCACCAGGGTGGCCGCGGTGCCCAGCGCGATGCCGCCGAAGGACATGGTGCCGATCGAGAGCACGTTGGTGCCGAAGAGCGCGATCGCGATGATCAGGCCGGTGCCGGCCGTCATCAGGTTGATCGGGTTGGAGAAGTCGACCTTGTTCTGCACCCAGAGCCGGGCGCCGACGATCGCGATCATGCCGTAGAGCACGATGCCGGCGCCGCCGGCCACGCCGGCGGGGATGGTGTTGATCAGCACGCCGAACTTCGGCAGGAACGCCAGGGCGATGGCGACCATGCCGGCAATCCAGTAGGCGGCCGTCGAGTAGACGCGCGAGGAGGCCATGACGCCGATGTTCTCCGCGTAGGTGGTGGTGCCGGAGCCGCCGCCGAAGCCGGCGATCACTGTCGCGGCGCCGTCGGCCATCAGTGCGCGGCCGTTCACGTCGTCAAGTTCCTTGCCGGTCATCAGCGCCACGGTCTTCACGTGGCCGACGTTCTCGGCGATCAGCACGAACACCACGGGCAGGAACAATGTGAGGGTGTCCAGGTGGAAGGTGGGTGTGGAGAAGTGCGGCAGCCCGATCCAGGGGGCGTCGCCGATCTTCGAGAAGTCGACCTGCCCCTGCGCCCAGGCCACCAGGTAGCCGACGATGATGCCCAGCAGGATGGACAGGCGCCCGAGCATGCCGCGGAAGAACACCGTGGACACGACGATCGCAAGCACCGTGGCAAAGGTGGTCAGCGGGACTTCTGTGATCTTCTCGGTGGTGGTGGTGGCCAGGTTCAGCCCGATCAGCGCGACGATGGTGCCCATGACCACCGGCGGCATCAACGCGTGGATCCAGCCGGTGCCGGCCTTCTGCACGATGAGCCCCACGATGAACAGGCAGGCGCCGGCCATCACGATCCCGCCGAGTGCCCCGCCCATCCCGCGCGTGGCCATCGCCCCGGTGACGGGCGCAATGAACGCGAAGGAGGAACCCAGGTAGCTGGGCACCCGGCCCGCGGTGATGAGCAGGAACAGCAGGGTGCCCAGGCCCGTGAACAGCAGCGTGGTGGTGACCGGGAAGCCGGTGATCGTCGGCACGAGCACCGTGGCGCCGAACATGGCCATGACGTGCTGGACGCCCACCCCGATGGTCTGCGGCCAGGCCAGACGCTCGTCGGGCGCCACCGCGGTGCCCGGGGTGATGGTCTTGCCGTTGCCGTGCAGTTTCCAGCCAATGCCGAATCGGTTGCTCATGGGTGCCTTCCGGGCGCGAGAGTTCAAGATGGGTGGTGCCAAACGGGTAACACGAAGAACGAAACGACGGGAAACCCGTTTGGCATTTTACCCACCGGTTCAGCGATCGGCACCCTGGCGGTCGGCGGCCGTCTGCGCGAAGAAGTGCAGCTCGTGGGCGCTGGAAGCCTCGAAGGCCGTCCACATGTCCCGGCGCGTCCGCGCGTCCGCCGCGTCGAAGAGCGTCCGGCAGACCTCGATGGCCTGGGCCGTCGACTTGTCGAACTCGGGGGAGGAGTAAGTGGACAGCCAGTCGTTGTACGGGTGGGCGGCGTGGTTCGCCGCGGCCAGCCGCGAGCCGACGTCCTGGTAGATCCAGAAACACGGAAGCAGGGCCGCCACCAGCACCGCGTAGTCGTTGGAGCACGACACCAGGTGGTTCAGGTAGGCGGTGGTGGTGCCGCTGGGTTCCGGCACACGCTCCTGAAGCCGCCCGCGGTGCAGCGTGAGTTCCTCCTCCAGGCAGCCGCTGGCGTTCGCCGCCCAGAACCGCTGGTCCTCGGTGGCCGGTGCCAGCTCGGAGGCCCGGGACATGACCCGCGCATAGGTGCGCAGGTACAGGGAGTCCTGCCCCAGGTAGTCCTCGAAGTCGGCACGCTCCAGCGTTCCGTCCTTCAGCCCGCGGATGAAGGCGAGGTCGTCGATTCCCCCGCGGATGGATTCGATCGCTTCCCACCACAGCCACATGGAGTCGTCGGCGGTGGCCAGCGGTTCGCCGGCCCAGAACGAACCCAGGTGGTTGATCGGGCCGTTCCCGCTGCCGACCCGCAGCTGGTCGGCCCCGGCGATCGCGGCGGTCAGCCAGCACTTGGACGCGATGAGCGACTCGACCCAGTCGCCGGTCCGCGCGTAGTGCGTGGCCAGGGCCGAGGAGAAGGAACACCCGGTGCCGTGGGTGTTCCGGGTGTCAAGGCGTGGGGAGACGACCTCGTGCAGCACCCCGTCGGCGTCGATGAGCGCATCGGGGCAGTCGGACCCGGCCAGGTGGCCGCCTTTGGCCAGCACCAGCACCGAATAGGTCGCGGCGACCTGCCGAGCCTGGGAAATGACCTCTTCCCAGGTCGTTGCGACCTCCGCGCGGGCGATGACGGCCAGCTCGGGGATGTTCGGGGTCAGCACGTCGGCGTGTTCCATGAGCCGGCGCAGGGCGTCCTCGGCGTCGGCGTCGAGCAGCCTGTCGCCGCTGGTGGCGATCATGACAGGGTCAAGGACCACCGGAACCGGGGCAGACAGGCGCGTTGCGGCCAGCCAGTCGGTGAGCGTGTCGATGATCCCGACGTTTGCCAGCATGCCGATCTTGATGGCGTCGATGGCCACGTCGTCGGACACGGCAAGCAGCTGTTCGCCCAGGAATTGCGCCGGCGGCACATGGACGGCCCGCACCCCGTGCGTGTTTTGGGCGGTGAGCGCGCTGATGACGGCCATCCCGTAGCCGCCGCAGGCGCCAATCGACTTCAGGTCGGCCTGGATGCCGGCGCCGCCGGAGGGGTCGGAACCGGCAATGGACAGGATGTTCTTGATGTCTTGCGTGAGGTCTTCGCTCATCGGGATGCCCCTGCCCAGGCGGCTTCCCACGTTGTGAGCAGTTCGGCGCTGGCCGCCTGCGGGTCCTCCGCCGAGCAGATGGCGCGGACCACGGCCATGCCGGCGGCCCCGCCGTCGACGATGCCGTCGATGTCGACCAATCCGAGGCCGCCGATGGCCACGCACGGCAGCGTGCTTTGGCCGACCGCGCGGGCCAGGCCCGCATGGCCGAGTGGTTCGGGATGGTCCTTCTTGGTGGGGGTCGCGTGGACCGCCCCGACGCCCAGGTAGTCGATGGTTCCGGGGAAGCGGGCGTTGAGCTCGCTGGCTGCGGCGATTTGCGCGTCCTTTGAGGCGCTCAGGCCCAGCACCGCATCGGGGCCGATCAGCGCACGGACCAGTTCGGCGGGGATGTCGGACTGGCCGATGTGTACGCCCTGCACGCTGGCACCCGAAGCTCGGGCGGCCAGGTACACGTCGACGCGGTCGTTGACCAGCAGGTCGGCCCGTCCCTCTGTGTGCACGGAGGACTTGCGGACCACCTCCAGGAATTCGGCCGCAGGCATGTCCTTGCAACGCAGCTGGACCGTCTTGACGCCGCCGGCGACAGCCGCGGCAATGATTTCGTCCAGCGGCCGGCCGGCGGTCGAGGCCGAATCGGCAACCAGGTAAACGCTGAGATCCCGCATCAGGAAAGCACCGCCTTTTCCATCAGTTCCTGCGGGCCGACCAGGGCCAACGCATCGAGGAAGTTCACCGCGAAGGAGCCGGGCCCGTTGCTGAGCAGTTCCGCGCGCTCGGCGGCTGCCGAGTAGAACGCGTGCGCCGCGACCGTCGCGACCAGCGCGTCGTCGTGGACGGCAACGAATGCGGCACAGATGGCACCGAGGGCGCAGCCGCCACCGGTCACGCGCGTCAGCAGGCTGCTGCCGCCGTGCACCAGCACGGTCCGGGCGCCGTCGGTCACCAGGTCCCGTGGACCGGAAACCGCGACCACGGCTCCGGTGCGCAGGGCCAGGGAGCGGGCGTGGGAGGCTGCGGATTCCACCGAGTCCGTCGACTCGACCCCGCGGCCGCCGGTGCCGGACTCCGCCAGCACCATGATTTCGGAGGCGTTGCCGCGGATGACGGTCGGGTTCAGCCCGCGCAGCTCGAAGGCCAGCTCGGTGCGGACCCGCAGGGCCCCCACGGCCACCGGGTCCAGCACCCACGGCGTGCCCGCGGCGTTGGCGGCGGCGACGGCCTCAAGGGCTCCGGCGCGCTGTTCGGCGTAGGGGGTTCCCAGATTGACGAGGGTTCCGGAGGCGATCGCGGCAAAGTCGCCGGCCTCCCCGGGCAGGTCGGCCATGGCCGGCGAGGCGCCGGCGGCCAGCAGCACATTGGCCGTGAAATTGGTGACCACAGTGTTGGTGATGCACTGGATCAGGGGGGTGGAGGCGCGCAGGGCCGACACGCAGTCGGCCAGCTCGCCGGGGCTTACAACAAATGAAGGCGCAATGGATTCCATTAGCAACATCCCTCCGCTAGTACGAACTAGATCAGGTGCGACGGGTCTTATCTCAGTTGGTGCGCATGCGCGCCAACACCCCGTGTCACTAAGCGCGAGCCTACCCCACGGTCGGGCCCTCGGTGCAACTACATTTCCTCCGCCGGCGTTTCGGGTCAGGCCCGCCGGGCGCGGCAGGCTGTCGGAGCAGGCGGCCGCGCCGTAGGCTCTGGGTATGGGCATTTTTCCTTACACTTCCGAACCCGTGGCTCCCCTGGAGAGCGCGGCGTCGAACGAGCTTGAGCTACCCCGTGTCGTCGCGGAGAATCCGGCAAGGATCGTCGAGATCGTCGACGCCATGCACGACGTGGTGGCCACGCGCCTGGCGCACCCGAGGCGCTTCAGGGCATCGCAGCTCAAGGCCCTGGAACGCATGCTGGATGCGCACCAGCAGGACTTCATCGATGCGCTGGCCGACGACCTGGGCAAGGGCGCGGTCGAGGCGAAGCTGACCGAAATCGACATGGTGCGCGCCGAGATCGACCACGCCCAGCTGCACCTTTCGGAGTGGATGGAATCCAAGGCGGTGAAGATCCCGCTGGCGCTGCACCCCGCGGCGGCCAAGATCGAGCCGCAGCCGCTCGGCGTGGTGCTCATCATCGGCGCCTGGAACTACCCGCTGCAGCTCATGCTGGCCCCGCTGGTTGCCGCCATCGCCGCGGGCAACGTGGCGGTGCTCAAGCCCTCGGAGCTGGCCCCCGCCACGTCGATCGCGCTGGGGAAGCTGATCCCGCAGTTCCTGGACCAGCGTGCCTACGCGGTGGTCCAGGGCGGCGCCGGCACCAGCAAGGTCCTTCTGGAGCAGCAGTTCGACCACATCTTCTACACCGGCGGGGAAAAGGTCGGGCGGATCGTGGCCCGTGCCGCGGCCGAACACCTGACGCCCGTCACCCTTGAACTGGGCGGCAAGTCCCCGGCCGTGGTGATGGACGGATCCCACGCGGCCGTCGCCCGTCGCCTGGCCTACGGCAAGTTCATGAACGCGGGCCAGACCTGCGTGGCGCCCGACTACGTGCTGGCCGTCGGGAATGCGGCCGAGACCCTGGAAAAGCAGCTGGCCAAGGCCATCACCGGGTTCTACGGAAAGTCCCCGTTGGAGAGCCGCGACTACGGGCGGATCGTCAACCGGGCGCACTTCAACAGGCTCGTCTCCTACCTGGAGCAGGGGGAAGTGGTGATCGGCGGCGGATACGACGAGGCGACGCTGAAGATCGAACCCACGGTGATGATCAACGTCGATCCGGATTCCCCGCTCATGCAGGAGGAAATCTTCGGGCCGATCCTGCCGATCATGAAGGTCGAGAGCTTCGACGCTGCGGTGCGCTTCATCAACTCGCGCCCCAACCCGCTGGCCGCCTACCTGTTCAGCGAGAACCCGCGCCTGCAGTCGTCCTTCGGCGACCAGGTGCGTGCCGGGGCGATCGTGCACAACGCCCCGAACCTGCACCTTGCGGTGCCGTCGCTTCCCTTCGGCGGGGTCGGGGCCTCCGGCATGGGTTCCTACCACGGCCGCCACGGCTTCGAGCGGCTCTCGCAGATGCGCCCGGTCATGGTCAAGACCGCGGTGGTCGACACGCTCAAGGCGATCTACCCGCCGTACACCTGGGCGAAGAGCAAGATCATCGACAGGCTGCTCTAGCCCAACCAGAAGCAGCCCAACCAAAAACAGGCGCACCAAAAAACCGGCGGCCGGCGGGAATCCATGTCGATTCCCGCCGGCCGTTTAGCGGTTTCTAGCCGAGCACCGAATCAACGATCGTCTTGGCCTCGGCCTGCACCCGGGCCAAGTGTTCGTCGCCGAGGAAGGACTCCGCGTAGATCTTGTAGACGTCCTCGGTGCCCGACGGGCGCGCCGCGAACCAGGCGTTTTCGGTGGTGACCTTCAGGCCGCCGATCTTCGCCCCGTTGCCCGGGGCCTCGGTCAGCCGCGCCGTGATGGGTTCGCCGGCAAGCTCGTCGGCCGTGACGTCGGTTGCCGACAGGCTGCCGAGCTTTGCCTTCTGCTCGCGGGTGGCCGGGGCGTCGATGCGCGCGTAGCTGGGCGCCCCGTGGGTTTCGGCCAGGCGTGCGTAGTGCACCGACGGGGTGGAACCCGTGGTTGCCGTGATTTCGCTGGCCAGCAGGGACATGATGATGCCGTCCTTGTCGGTGGTCCAGGTGGTGCCGTCGTGGCGCAGGAACGATGCGCCGGCGGATTCCTCGCCGCCGAAGGCGCCCGAGCCGTCCAGCAGACCCGGCACGAACCACTTGAAGCCCACCGGGACCTCCACCAGCTTGCGGCCGAGGTCCGCGGCGACGCGGTCGATCATGGAGGAGGACACAAGGGTCTTGCCGATCGAGGCGTCCTTGGACCAGCCGCTGCGGTTGGAGTACAGGTACTCGATGGCCACGGCCAGGAAGTGGTTCGGGTTCATCAGCCCGGCATCCGGGGTGACGATGCCGTGGCGGTCGGCGTCGGCGTCGTTGCCCGTGGCGATGTCGAAGGAATTGCGCTGTGCAATCAGTGAGGCCATGGCGGAGGCCGAGGAGCAGTCCATGCGGATCTTGCCGTCGGTGTCCAGCGACATGAACGCAAAGCGCGGGTCGACCTGGGTGTTCACGACGGTGAGGTCGATCCTGTGGGTTTCGGCGATCGCGGCCCAGTAGTCGACCGAGGCCCCGCCCATCGGGTCGGCGCCGATGCGCACGCCCGCGTTGCGGATCGCGTCCAGGTCCAGCACCGAGGGCAGGTCGTTGACGTAGGAGGCCATGAAGTCGAAGGCACCGATCTTGCCGGTCAACCGGGCGGCGCCCAAGGAGGTCCGCTTCACGCCGCGCAGCCCGTTGGCCAGCAGCTCGTTGGCGCGGTCGGCGATCCAGGAGGTGGCGTCGGTGTCCGCGGGGCCGCCGTGCGGCGGGTTGTACTTCAGGCCGCCGTCGGCCGGCGGATTGTGCGACGGGGTGATGAGGATGCCGTCCGCGCGGGCGGCCGCAGGGTCGGCATTGTGGGTGAGGACCGCGTGGCTGAGCGCCGGGGTGGGGGTCCAGCCGTTGCGCGCATCGGCCAGGATCGCCACGCCGTTTCCGGCGAGAACCTCCAGGACGGTGTCCTGGGCCGGGTCCGAGAGCGCGTGGGTGTCCTTGCCCACGAAGACCGGCCCGGTGATCTTTTGCCCGGCCCGGTACTCGACGATGGCCTGGGTAATCGCGGCAATGTGGTCCTCGTTGAAGGACCCGTTCAGCGAGGAGCCGCGGTGCCCGGAGGTCCCGAAGACCACCTTCTGGGCGGGGTCGGCCGCATCCGGGTGGATCGAGAAGTAGGCGTCGCGAACCGCGGAAAGGTCGATCAGGTCATGGGGCATTGCCGGGCTGCCGGCTCGGGGGTGAGACATGAACCAATATTCTCATGCAGCGCCCGGCGCCGCCCGGTCAATGGGCCGTCTTGATCACGTGTTCGGCCAGTAGACGGGCGGGCCCGGTCAACAGGGAGTCCGGAACCCGGTGGTCCTCACCGTCGATGGACAGGAACCAGTTGAAGGCGTCGCGGACCTGGCCGGCGTCCTCTTCGGCGTCGAGGCGGCGAAGCTGTTCCAGTGCCCCGAGCGCCAGCCGGACCCAGGGTTCGTCCTCCGGCGGCGAATCGTGGACATGAAGCTCGAGGACGCCGGCGCGGGAAATGCCCGCAACCCCGCCGCTGCGCCTCACCTGCACCGTAAATAGGTCGTTCATGGTTTCACGCGGCTTCTTGTTCGTCCTTGAATTGGGGAACCACTCCCACGCCGTCCCAGGCCGCGGCCAGCGCCTTGTCCTCCGCGGATCCGACGCCGTAGTCCCGGCGGGCCTGCAGGAGTGTCTGCGCCGCAAAGGTCGCGAAGGTTGAATCCTCCGGAAGCGACCGGGTGACGATGACGTTGAACCACACCGACCCGGCACGTTCCCACGCGTGGCCGCCCAGCGCCGTGGCAAACAGGTAAAACGCGTGGTTGGGAATGCCCGAGTTCAGGTGCACGCCGCCGGAGTCTTCCTTGGTGTGGATGTAGGAGTCCATGTGGGACGGCTGCGGGTCGCGGCCCATGATGGGGTCGTCGTAGGCGGTGCCGGGCGCCGCCATGGATCGCAGCGCCTTGGCGTTCACCCGAGGGTGGAACAGGCCCTTGCCGATGAGCCAGCTGGCATCGGCGGCCTCCTCGCCGGCGACGAATTGTTCAACGAGTGCACCCAGGACATCGGCAATGGATTCGTTCAACGCCCCGGACTGGCCGTGGTACTTGAAATTCGTCGTGTACTGCAGCAGTCCGTGGCCCAGTTCGTGGGCGATGACGCTGAGCGAGGAGGTGAAGGAATTGAAGATCTCCCCGTCCCCGTCGCCCATGACCATTTGCGTGCCGTCCCAGAACGCGTTGTCGTACTCGTGGCCGTAGTGCACGGTGCCGCGCAACGCCATGCCCGCTCCGTCCAAGCTGGACCGCTTGAACTGGTCGGCAAGGAAATCATGGACGGCGCCGAGCCCGTCATAGGCCCGGTTGACGTCGCCGTCGTCGACCGGGGCGTCGCCCTCGGACCGGACCAATGCGCCGGGGGTCACCTCGATCCCCTGTGCATCGCTGATCGTGCGCTGCAGGCGCCCGGACGGTTCGATCAGAATTGTCCGGGGCGGGGTTTCCGCAAGCTGCCGTTCGTGGCGCAAGGCCTGGTCCAGCAGGAGCGTTTGCCTGGCGCGGGCGGCAATCCGGGTGCGCGTCTCCGGTCCGACGGGGTCGGCGTCCTCGCCGAGCGGTGCACGGGCAATGAAATCCCG
Organism: Paeniglutamicibacter sp. NPDC091659; assembly: GCF_044756805.1. Lineage (NCBI taxonomy): Bacteria > Bacillati > Actinomycetota > Actinomycetes > Micrococcales > Micrococcaceae > Paeniglutamicibacter > Paeniglutamicibacter sp. NPDC091659. The sequence continues at coordinate 28,424 of NZ_JBIVTO010000001.1, read as the reverse complement.
CATCGATGCCGGGGCTTCCCAGGCGCCGTCGCATGCGGCCATGGAGGCCAGCAGGTACGGCGGAACCGCCCGGTGTTGGCTGTGGTCGTTCAAGGTTTTCTTCATGGTTCTCTTGGCCATGCAGCCAACTCTTCCACCGCATCCTGAGCGGCGGGTGTGAACGTGCTGTGGCCGGCGAGTGGATAAGGTGGAGGATGAAACCGCGTGCGAAGGCCGCTCGTGGTTGGTGTTGGGAGTAGGCCATGCAGGACCCCAAGGACGCGAAGAACAACGACGGCAACGAGCCGTCCTTTGCCGATCCCCACGATCCCCGGTGGTCGCAGGGCCCCCAGTCGGCACCGGCACCCACACCGGCACCCACACCGGCACCGGGCAACCAGCCGGGCCCGGGCCGGAATCCGTACCAGGACCAGCCGCTGTACGCCCCGCCGGGAACCCCGCAGAACCCGTACCTGAACCAGGCGCCCCACGCGCCCCAGGCAAATCCGCAGGCCGGCCCCTATGCGCAACAGCAGCCGATTTACCAGCAGCCGATGAACCACTCATCCATGGCAGGCGTTTCAAACGTCCTGGGCATCATCTCGATGGTGGCGGGCATCCTCGGCCTGGTCACCGGCGGCGTGCTGTTGCTGCCCCAGCTGGCCGCCGTCGTGTGCGGGCACCTGTCGCTGCGCCGCGAAAAGCCCCGCCGCGGCTTTGCCATTGCCGGTCTGATCACTGGCTACCTGGTCCTGGCCGGCGGGTTCTTGGTCGTCGCCGGATCCTTGGCGGCGGTTGCGGGCAACGCAACCCTCGGCTTCTAGGCGACGTAGGGGAGGTGCTCCGGCCCTCCCCGGGAAAACAAAAATGGTGGTCTTGCCTTTCGGCAAAACCACCATTTCTTGTTGGAGCTTGGTGCGCTGACTAGCGAACCTCGCCCATCAGCTTCTTGAGCGGACGTGCGCCGATGGCCAGGGCCACGGCCAGCACGATCGCGGTTCCGCCAAGGGCCAGGAAGTACGTGATCTCGTTGCCCTCGGTGTAGAAGCCGGCCAGGATGCCGGCCAGGGTGGTGCCCAGGGAAATGGACAGGAAGAACAGCGCGATCATCTGCGTGCCGAAGACGGCCGGGGCCAGCTTGGTGGTCACCGACTGGCCGATCGGGCTCAGCAGCAGCTCGGCCAGGGTGCAGAGCAGCAGGATGCCGACCAGCGCCATCAGCGGGGTCTTCTCGAAGGACTCAAGCGGGATGAAGGCCAGGAATGCCAGGCCCACGATGAACAGCGAGAGCGCGAACTTGATGACGGTGCCCGGCTGGCGGGTGCCCATCTTGGTCCACATCGCGGCGAAGGCCGCGGCCAGGATGATGATGAAGACCGGGTTGATCGACTGGACCCACGAGGCGGGAACTTCCCAGCCGAACAGGGTGCGGTCCAGGCGCTCCTCCGAGTACACGGCGATGAAGGTGAACTGCTGCTGGAACAGCGCCCAGAACGCGGCCGAGGCGATGTACAGCGGGATGAAGGCCAGCACGTGCTTGCGCTCGGTGCTCGTGATGCGCTTGGAGCGCAGCATGATCGTGAAGTAGACGACCGAGGCGATGATGACCGCGTAGGCGATGGTCATGGCCAGGGTTTCGACGGTGACGATCTTCAACGCGAAGAGCGCCACGACGACGGCGATGAACGCGGCGACGATCCAGACGTACTTCATGCGTTCGTTGGCCGGCAACGGGTTGATGACCTGGTGGACCGAGGCCGGCAGGTTCTTGCGGCCCATCATGTAGATGGCGACGCCGATGGCCATGCCGACCGCGGCGGCGGCGAAGCCGACGTGGAAGCCCCAGGACTTCTGCAGGAAGCCGGTCAGGATCGGGCCGAGGAAACCGCCGATGTTGACGCCCATGTAGAAGATGGAGAAGCCTGCATCGCGGCGGGTGTCTTCCTTGGAGTACAGCGAACCGACAAGCGCGGTGGCGTTGGCCTTCAGGCCGCCGGAGCCGATGGCCACGAGGACCAAGCCGACGGCCAGTCCCGCTGCGCCGGGGATCACGGCGAGGCCGACGTGGCCGGCCATGATCATGAATGCCGCATACAGCAGGACCTTTTCGGACCCGAGGATGCGGTCGGCGACCCAGGCGCCGAGGATGGTGCTCAGGTAGACGGCGCCACCGTAGGCGCCGACGAGGGAGAGCGCCAGTTCCTTGGGAAGCCCGAGTCCGCCTTCTGCAATGGAGAAGTACATGTAGTACGCGAGGATCGCTTGCATGCCGTAGAAGGAGAAGCGTTCCCACATCTCGATGCTGAAGAGATTCGCCAGCGTGCGGGGGTGACCGAAGAAACCAGTCGAGGACTGGTCCTTAGACAGGGTGGATGTAGACATGCTTCAATTTTTCGCCTGTGAGGCGCGTCATGCCCACTTTGTTGACCAATCTCACATTTCGGAAAGTTGCGCCGCGAGGGCCAAAAGCTGGATTTCCGACCCCGCCCGGCCGATAATCTGCACGCCCATGGACAGGCCGTCGGCAGTTGTCAGCGTGGGAACCGTGACGGCCGGCAAACCCGAGACATTCACCATGGACGTGAACGGCGTGTACTGGCACTGGCGCATGTAGTCGGTGTCGGCATCCTGCGAGGTGTAGTAGCCGATTGCCGGGGGAGTGTGGGCCATGGCCGGGGTGAGCACCACGTCGTAGCGCCCCCACTGGGTGCGGAAGTCCGCGGCGATTTCGGTGAGCTTGGCGGCGGCTGCCAGGGAGACCCCGACCTCGCGGGCGGTGGCCCGCTCGCGGAAGGAGCGTGCAAGCGTCCCCAGTTTTTCCTCGCTGCCAGGCGGCAGCGGCGCCGAGGCCAGCCCGGAGGTCCACACGGTGGAGAAGGCCTCCGGATACATCGTGTCGTAGTAGATCTCCGCCTCCTCGATGTGGTGTGCGCGCCGGTTAAGGGTCTCGATGGCCTTGTTCAGGGCGGCGTGCGCCTCCGGGGACAGCGAAATCGGGTAGACCGAGGCGAAGGGGCTGGCGGTACTGACCCCGACGCGCAGCCCGCGCAGGGAGTCGATGCCGCCGGATCGCAGCGTGTCCAGGAAGGTTCCCTGGGAAGGGCCGATCATGGCGTCCATGAGCAGCGCGGCATCAAGGGCGTTGTGCGCCAGCGGCCCGGAAACGGTGAGCCGGGGAGCGCCAAAGGGGTCAAGCGTTCCATCCAGCACGTCGCTCGGGATGGTGCCGAGGCCCGGCTTGAGCCCGACCAGCCCGCAGGCGGACGCGGGAATCCGCACCGATCCTCCGCCGTCGCTGCCGGGGCCGAACGGCAACATGCCGGCGGCGACGGCCGCGGCCTCGCCGCCGCTGGACCCGCCCGCGGAAAGTGCGGGGTTCAGTGGATTGCGTGCGGGAGGCGCAATGTCGTTTTCGGAATGGCAGCTCAGGCCGAATTCCGGAACCTGCGTCTTTCCCAGCGAGATGGCCCCGGCGTTCGAAAGCGTGGCGACCAGCGCGTTGTCCTTCTCCGCGGCCAGGGCCGGAATCGCGGCGGTGCCGTAGCTGGTTGGGACCCCGGCGACATCCAGGAGGTCCTTGTAGGCCAGCGGCATTCCGTGCAGCGCCCGAAGCGGCGCGCGCCTTGCGGCGAACTCCTCGTCCGCGCGCCAGGCAGCATCCATCGCCTGCTCGGCGGTCACGGTGATGAACGAACCCAGCAACGGGTTGAGCTCCTCGATGCACCCCAGGAAATGTGCGCCCACCTCGCGCGCGGAGAGTTCCCCCGCGGCCAGCGCATCACGGAGTTCCAGTGCCGTGAATGCTGAAATCTCGCTCATGGTGGTTTCCTCCGGTCGGGCGGTGCGGGTCGAATGCGTGGCGCTGCGCTGCGGGCCTTGTGAAGCCCACGTATTGACACTAGTACGAGTCTCGGGAAGGTGTGCGCCGAGCGGCCGACGATTTCGGGCCGGGTGCGGCCGGCCACCGGCCCCGACGCAAACGGGAACCGGGGACGGCGGAGCGATAGGCTGGATTGCAGAAGAATGATGCCGCCTGCGCAAGGAGAAGCATGAGTGATTTTGAAACCGTTTCCGTCGAACAGGTGCCCGCCGGAGCGCTTGTCCTTGACGTCCGCGAGGAATACGAATGGATCGAGGGCCACGCGGCGGACGCCGTGCATATTCCGTTGGCGGAATTGCCGGCACGATTCGAGGAACTCGACCCGGACACGGACACCTATGTGATTTGCCGGACCGGCGGGCGCGCGGCGCAGGCCACGGCATGGCTGGTGTCCCAGGGCTATTCGGCCCTGTTTGTGGCCGGCGGAATGGGCGACTGGCTTGAAGCCGGGCTGCCGTTGCAGAGCGAGAACGGTCAGGAGCCAACGGTTCGATGATTTACACCTACTTGGGCCCGGCCGGAACCTTCACCGAGGCCGCGCTGCTGCAGGTCCCCGACGCACGCACCTCCGAACGCATCCCGGCGGCAAACGTCAACGCGGCGCTGGACAAGGTCCGTTCCGGCGCGGCGGATGCCGCCATGGTCCCCATTGAAAACTCGGTGGAGGGCGGCGTCTCGACCACCCTCGACGCCATTGCCACGGGCGACGCGCTGCAGATCGTGGCCGAGGCCCTCGTCCCGATCACCTTCGTGCTGGCCGTGCGGGAAAACATTGACTCCCTGGAGCAGATTCGCACCGTGGCAACCCACGGGCACGCGTGGGCGCAGTGCCGCGGCTGGGCCGAATCGAATATTCCGCAAGCGGAATTCATCCCGACCTCATCGACGGCAGCGGGCGCGATTGCCCTGCTGGACGGGGAATCGAACCACGACGCGGCCATCTGCTCTCCCCTGGTGGCGCAGGAGCGCGGGTTGAAGGTGCTGCGCGAGGAAATCGAGGACAACAAGGGTGCCGTCACCCGATTCATCCTTGTCACCCGTCCGGGACCGATTCCTGCACCGACGGGCATCGACAAGAGCACCGTGATCCTGCCGCTTGCCGAGGACCGTCCAGGCGCGCTGATGGAAATCCTCGAGCAGTTCGTGGTCCGCGGCGTGAACCTCAGCCGCATCGAGTCGCGCCCCACCGGCGAGGGCATGGGCCGCTACTTCTTCTCGGTGGACGTCGACGGGCACGTGGCCCAGGCCCGTGTCGCCGACGCGCTCACCGGCCTGCACCGGGTGTGCCCGGACCTGCGCTTCCTGGGTTCATACCCGGCCGCATCGGGGCTTTCCTCCGCGGTCGAAGCGCACAACTCGGACGAGGCCTTCGACCGTGCCAAAAGCTGGGTCGGGGGAATCCGCAACCGGCTGCTCGGCTAGGCCAGGCGGATCTTGAGTGAAGCGGGCTTCACCTCAACGTGGAGCCCGTTCACCAATCCCGTTGCATCCCCGTCGATCTGCGTGTTCATCGGTTCGTGGCAGCGCAGCGATAGGGAAGCCGTGGGGTAGAAACCCATCACGGGGATCGCGCCACGGGCCTTGAACGCGGTCTTCAGGAAGATCCAGCCCCACCCGGCGGCGCTGCGTGGGCTGAGCACCACCATGTCCAAGACCCCGTCATCGATCCTTGCCTCGGGAACCAGGTCCAGGCCCTGCAACTTGCCGCAGTTGGCAAAAAGGACCGAACGCACGCTACGTGTTTGCTCGCTTCCGCCATCGAGGGCGACCGAGATCTTCTTGCGTTTGCCCGGAAGATGCCGGAATCCCGCCTCCGAATACGCGAGCCACCCCACCTTGGCCTTGAGCTCCTCGTTGGTGTCGTCCATGATGTCAGCGTCGGTGCCGACCCCGGCGATGACAAGGAACGCGTGTTCGCTTTCCGACCCGTCGACGTGCTCGAGCCTGATGCTGCCGGTGTCGATGGTGCGCACGGGGCCGCGGATGGCTCCGAAGGCCGCGGTGGCAATGTCGTCGAGCGGAACCTCGACGTTCCTGGCCAGCAGGTTCCCGGTGCCCAGCGGAATGAGTCCCAGACTGGCCTGGGAGCCCCTGAGGACTTCCGCCACGGCGCGGACTGTCCCGTCGCCGCCGGCGGCAATGACAACGTCGCATCCGGCCTCAAGCGCGCGGCGTGCCGCTCCTTGCCCGGGGTCGTCGGGTTCGGATTCAAAGACCAGGGGGGCGGCAAGCCCTGCCTCGGCACACACGTGTTCAACGGCGGAGACCGCTTGTTCGGTGCCGGACTTGGTCGGATTGAGCACCAACGCAATCCTTCGCGCAGACGTCGTGATGCCGACTTTTGGCGCCAGGACCTGGGGCCGGTTGCGGTCAACGAGCCTACGCACGGAGAGCCAACTCAGCGTCGAGGCGACGCCCGCGGCGCCTGCCGTAACGAGGGCAATAAGTCGATTGCGTTGCATAGTGCACTCAGCCTAACCGGGATTGCTAGGCTTAGGTCGTGATCGACGTAAAACTACTCAGTGAAAATCCAGATACCTTCCGCGCCTCGCAGCGCGCCCGTGGGGCGGATGAGTCCCTGATTGATGCGATTTTGGACGCCGATATCCGGCGCCGTGAGTCGATTGCATCCTTTGAGGCGCTCCGAGCCCAACAGAATGCCTTCAGCAAGAAGGTCGGTGCCGCCAAGGGCGAGGAAAAGCAGGCCCTGCTCGCCGAGGTCAAGGAGCTGTCCCAGAACGTCAAGGCGGCCCAGGTCGCCTCCGACGAAGCGGCAGCCGCCTACACCGCCCTGCAGCGCTCAATCCCGAACCTCATCCAGGACGGCGTTCCGGCCGGCGGCGAGGACGACTTCACGGTCGTCAAGCACGTGGGCACCCCGCGCGACTTCTCCGCAGACGGCTTCGAGCCCCGCGACCACCTCGAGTTGGGCGAACTGCTTGGCGCCATCGACATGGAACGCGGCGCCAAGGTTTCGGGTTCGCGCTTCTACTTCCTCAAGGGAATCGGCGCACGCCTTGAAATCGCCCTCATGAACATGGCCCTGGATCAGGCGGTGCAAAACGGGTTCATCCCGATGATCACCCCCACCCTGGTTCGCCCGGAGACCATGCAGGGCACCGGCTTCGATGTCGAGCACGACGACGAGATCTACAAGCTCGAGCGCGACGACATGTACCTTGTCGGCACCTCCGAGGTGGCCCTCGCCGGCTACCACGCCAACGAGATCCTTGACCTGAGCGCCGGACCCACCCGCTACGCCGGCTGGTCCTCATGCTACCGCCGCGAGGCCGGTTCCGCGGGCAAGGACACCCGCGGCATCATCCGCGTGCACCAGTTCAACAAGCTGGAAATGTTCGTCTACTGCTCTCCCGAGGACGCTGCGGCCGAGCACTCCAAGCTGCTGGCCTGGGAAGAGGAAATGCTGGCCAAGGTGGAACTGCCCTACCGTGTCATCGACACCGCGGCAGGCGACCTGGGCATGAGCGCGGCGCGCAAGTTCGACTGCGAAGCCTGGGTCCCGACTCAGGACGCGTACCGCGAACTGACCTCCACCTCCAACTGCACCACCTTCCAGGCACGCCGCCTGAACATCCGCGAACGCGAAATCGGTGCCGACGGCAAGCCGGGCAAGACTCGTTCGGTGGCGACGCTGAACGGCACCCTGGCCACCACGCGCTGGATCGTCGCGATCCTGGAACACCACCAGAACGCCGACGGCACGGTCAACGTTCCCGTTGCCCTGCGTCCGTACCTTGGTGGCATGGAAGTCATGCCGCTCGTCTAAGGCCAACCGCCACAGGTTTGGTGCCCATCGGGGCGCCGCGCCCAGATTCACGCTTTCGGTTCACGTTCCCTGCAGGGGCGGCTCCGAAAGCGTCGTCCGGGGTTGCGGCGCCCCGAGCATTTAACCGTGGATTCATCAGGTTTTCATCCGCGGTGTGCGCCAGCTCATGACGAAAATCCGCATTTGATGCTTCACTGGATAAATGACAGTGATGACAAGAACCGGCATCGAAGACCGGTCAGAAGAAACCCAAAAGTACATGATCTGCCTTGACGTGGACGGCACCCTGGTGAACCATGACGGGGCCATGAGCCGGGCCGTGAAGGATTCCGCCCGCGCCATCGTTGCGGCAGGACACGAGGTGGTCATTTCGACGGGGCGTTCCCTCGGCGCGACTCTGCCGGTGATCCGCATGCTCGGCATCGAGAACGGCTACGCGGTGTGCTGCAACGGCGGCGTGACCGTGCGCCTCGATGCACGGCTGGAGGAAGGCTACGAGGTCGTCGAGCGCAGGACCTTCGACCCCGCCCCCGCGCTGCACGCCCTGCGCAAAGCCCTGCCCACCGCCAAGTACGCGTTGGAGGACGACCAGGGCAGGTTCCTCTCCACCGAACGATTCCAGGATGCAAGCTTCGGCGTCGTGGCGAACCCCGTGACCCATGACGAGATGCTCGAGGCGACCGCGGTGCGCCTGGTGGTCTTCTCGACCGACGCCACAGCCGAGGAATTCGGCGAGGCCGTCAGCGTGATGGGGCTTGCCGGCGTCACTTATTCGGTGGGCTGGACGGCGTGGCTGGACATCGCCGCCGAGGGTGTCACCAAGGCCAGCGGCCTCGAGGTCCTTCGCGGGAAGCTCGGCCACGACCTTGAGGCGACCATCGCCGTGGGCGATGGCCGCAACGACATCGAGATGCTCACCTGGGCCGGTCGCGGCGTGGCCATGGGCCAGGCCCCCGACGAGGTCAAGGCATCGGCCGACGAGGTCACCCACGGCGTGGACGAGGACGGGCTGGCGACGGTCCTCTGGGGCCTGCTGGAGAGCACCGAGTCCTAGTTTTCGGGTTTTCTGGGCCTCCGCGCATTGCGTCGCCTGGAAATCCCGGGCGGGTCCCGGCATCCGTCCGGGATTTAATCCATTCGAAAGCTTATTTGGCGTTCGTGCGGGAAGCCGGAGGCAGCGCCTTATGACCGGCCGCATCGGGGTCGCATTTCACTGGCTATGCTTAAACCCATGAAACGCGCCGGAATTCTTGCCCTCTCCCTGCTTGGTGCCGGGATGCTGCTCACCGGTTGCAGCTCTCCCGATGTCATCTGCAACACCGGTGAACCAAGTGCCACCGAGGCCATGGACCACCTGATCGAATCAACACTTGCCGGTGACCAGATCGAGGTTTGCCGTGTCACCACCATCGGCGGCACCGACACCGTGGGCGCGCAATTCGAGCGCTTGGCGGCCGAGCTGGGCGGCCTTGGCGTGGACGCCGGATACACCGTGAAGCCCGTCGGGGATTCGACCCTCGGAGGATGGTCGCAGCTGGTGCTGACCACCCCGAGCCATCCCGAGGGCAAGCCCTTCGACGTTTTCGAACGCGGCGGAAAGTACACGATCGGGTGGCTTGAGTTCGTTCAGGCTCCGTTGCCGAGCCAGAGCCCGGCCAAGTAACCCACCGCCACAGCGGCGGGACCCGCACCCGACGGCGTTGGCGGCTAGATGCCGAAGAGCCCGATGATCAGTGCCATGACCATGAACGTCACAAGCTCGTGGACGCAGTTCAGGACCGTGAGGCCGACGGGGCGCCCCTCAAAGGCGTCGTGGGTGATGAATCGCGCGGCGGTGAAGCCGCCCCACAGGATCAACGCGGTCAGCAGCGCGTTGGCGAGGAATGATCCGCCGTAGAACTGGAACGACAGGTACGTGGCCCCGGCCAAGACCCAGGCGCTGATGAAGCTCACCGCCAGGGTGATCAGGATGGGGACCACCGCGTTCTTCGTGGAGCCGGGGGTTACCTTGGCCACGCGCATCCAGTAGTTCCCAAAGACCTTGGGGGTGTACCAGATCGAGCCAACCACCATGGTGGAAATCGTGGCAACAACCACTGCAAGCCAATTGATGTCGGGGACCATTGTGCGCTCCTGAGGCAATGACCGGGAGGGGCGGGAATCTTTCCTCCCCCTGGTCTTTCGTGATTTCGGTATGACGATCCTACGTCCGAAAATCACAGGTCAACAACGGGGAACGCGGAATTGCGGCGGGCTAGATCCCCGGAACGGCGCCGGGGGCCTCGACCCATTTCAAGAGCCGGGCCGCGGCAGGCCGAGCCGCCCACTCTTCGACCCATGCCGATCGCACAACCGCCTTTGAAACGGCCTGCGCGCTGATGCCGAGTTCCGCGGCAACGTACTTTTGCTGGCCGCGCACCCCGGGGGTCAGCAGGTCCAGGACCGCCCACTCGGCGTTGCTGCGTGTGGCAACGATGTGGCCCAGCAGGCGCAACACCGCCTCGGCCTCTCCGGCCAGCTGCATGTCCGGGCCGACGACGCTCAACGGAACGCGATCGCCGGTGTGTTCGGCCCGGTCAACGGCCGTTTGTGCATGGCCGAGCGCGGATCCCTGGAGGTATCGCGCATCGCGGGGAACGGGTTCATAGAGGCTTCCGATTCCCAGGCCCACCACCCAGTGGCGTTGGCGCAGGGCGTGAAGCACCGCGCTCACGGCATTCTCTGCGGTCTCGGGCGAGCCCAGTATGAGCGTCGGCCCCGAGCGCTGGAAAGGTGTGGGTGCCGGAATCTCGGACAGGGCCTGGAGCAATTCGTCGCCAAGGTCCCCGTTTTCACGGCGATCACGTTGTTTTAAAGTCACTACGTACACACACCCAATTATGCAGGGCTTTGTGGGCGGCCATTCGAACCGCGCCCGACCCCGGGGTGGGCGCGGCTCGCAGCCGGTGGTGGCTACAGCCGGGGAGCTTCCTCCTGCACCGGATCGGCCGGGGCCTTCTGCGGAAGCCCGACGATGCTGTAGCGCAGGAAGAACTGGGTCAGCGGGCCGATCGCCAGCGCATAGATGATGGTTCCGAAGCCCACGATTCCGCCCAGGAACCAGCCGATCGCCAGGACGAGGACCTCGACGCCGGTGCGGGCCAAACGCAGGCTTATGCCGGTTCGGGCATGTAGTCCGGTCATCAGTCCGTCGCGCGGGCCCGGGCCCAATTGGCTGCCGATGTAGAGCCCGCCGCCCAACCCGTTGACCAGCAGCGAGGCGGCAAACAGGGCGATCTGGGCCGGGAGTCCCTCGGCCTGCGGAATGACGGCCAGCGCGAAGTCGGCGGCGATTCCCAGCCACAGCACGTTGGCGATGGTTCCGAGTCCGGGCATCTGGCGCAGGGGGATCCAAAGCAACAGCACGATGAAACCAAAGATGATCACGACGGTTCCCAGGCTCAGCCCGGTGTGCAGCATGACGCCGTAGTGCAGCACATCCCACGGGGCCAGGCCCACGCCTGATCGGACAAACCCTGCCATTGCGACGCCGAAGAGCGTGAGCCCGATGAAAAGTTGTACAAGCCTGTACGGCAGGCGTCCGGCGCGGAGTTGCTCCAGCGGGGTGAGGCGGGCGAGTTCGGGGGTGTTGCGCTTTGTCATGTATCAAGCTTCGTCGAAAGTGGCATTGAAAAAAAGTGCCAATCCGAGGAAACTGGACCCATGAGCATGACCCAGCGCCAATTGCCTGCACGACGCTTGAGCAGCATGCTCGGGGCGCGGATAGGGGAACAGCCCGCCTACGCCTGGCTTTCGGAAGGAATCCGCCAACTGGTCACCAACGGGCGGGTGCTGCACGGAACCATGCTGCCCAGTGAACGGGACCTGGTGGGCGCTCTTGGCCTGAGCCGGACCACAGTCACGCGTGCTTACCAGGAACTGCGTGAACGAGGGTTTGCCGAGGCACGCCAAGGCTCGGGCACACAGATACGGATCCCGGGCGGCAACGTCGGGGGAGGCTCCGAACCACTGACGCCGGGCTCGCTGGAAATCATGGCCCCCGGTGGTATCGACTTGACGTGCGGGGCACCCACCGCGCCCGTGGGCCTTGCCGGCTTCTACGAACGCGCCCTCGACCAACTTCCGGGGTATATCGGCGGCATGGGCTACTACCCACTGGGCCTGCCGGTGCTGCGGGCGGCCATCGCGGCCGACTACGTCCGTCGCGGACTTCCAACGGATCCCGAGCAGATTGTCGTCACTGCCGGAGCGCTCTCCGGAGTTGCAAGCATTGCCCGTGCACTCCTTGCGCCTGGGGCCAAGGTCCTTGCGGAGAGCCCAAGCTACCCGAATTCGGTTTCGTCCCTACGCCAGCACGGTGCCAGGATGACTGCGCTGCCCATCGGGCCCGAGGGCAGCGACGTTCCTGGCATTGAAGCGGCGCTGGCAGGCGGCGGATTCAGCGCCATGCTGTGCCTGCCCGACTTCCACAATCCCACCGGAACCTTGCTGGGAAACGAAGGCCGGCAACGCTGGGCGCATGCACTGGATCTGAGGGGGGTGCGCGGCATCATCGATGAGACCAACGCCGAACTTTGGCTGGATTCCAGGCCCGAGGTCATGCCCATGGCCGCATATTCGAGCAATCTCATCACCGTGGGCAGCGCCAGCAAAACCTACTGGGGCGGCTTGCGGCTGGGCTGGATCCGGGCCCCGCACGCCCTGGTAGGCGCCATCCACCAAGGCCGTGCCACCATGGACCTCGGCGCCCCGGTCCTTGAACAAATCGTGCTCAGCCTGCTCATCAGCGAGCGCGCCGGCATCGATGAACAAACACGCACCAGGCTGCGCGACAACCGGGACTGGCTCCATGCCAGCCTCGCCGAAGCGGTGCCCGGGTGGAAAATCCAAAAACCCTCCGGTGGAATGTCGCTGTGGTGCAACCTTCCGGAGCCCCGCTCCATGGCACTTGCGGCGCAAGCCAAGAAATCAGGACTGCTATTGACCCCGGGCTCCGTCTTTGCCGTCAACGACCACGGGTTGGAACGCTGGCTGCGCGTCCCCTACGCATTGGATCGGACCGAGCTTGAGCGGGCGCTGCCACTACTTGCCGATGCATGGAACGCGGTCGGCTGACTTCATTCCATGCATGAAGGGCCCGCCGGGCCCGGACGACGGCAAAGAAAAATCGGGCGGGGTTCCCTGACACAAGTCCAGGGAACCCCGCCCGATTCGGCGGCAGCAGGCTGCCGGAAAGTCCTTAGGCCTGGGCCTTGAAACGCTCGATCGAGCGCTCAAGCTCGGCTTCGGCTTCGGCGCGACCCAACCAACCCTCGGCCTTGACCCACTTGCCCGGCTCCAGGTCCTTGTAACGGGTGAAGAAGTGCTCGATTTCCTTGACGAGCCACTCGTCGAGGTCCTCGAACTCCTGGATGTGGTCGAAGCGCTTGTCGGCAGGAACGCACACGAGCTTGGCATCTCCGCCGCCGTCGTCGGTCATGTTGAACACGGCGATCGGGCGGGATTCAACGACAACGCCCGGGAACAGGTCGACGCCCGGGATGAAGACCAGTGCGTCCAGCGGATCGCCGTCTTCGCCCAGGGTGTCATCGAAGAAACCGTAGTGGGTCGGGTACTGCATGGAGGTGAACAGCACGCGATCCAGACGCAGGCGGTGGGTCTCGTGGTCGATCTCGTACTTCACGCGGGATCCGGCAGGGATCTCGATGGTGACGTCGTGGCTCATAAAAAGTCTCCTCGACTCTCGTGACCAGGGGCACGTGCGGACGCGGGCGCATCCGATTGCCGTCTAGTCTTATGGGTGCTGCGCTTAAGGGTATATGGCGCACACGGACTACGACGATTTCGGGGATTTTGTAATGAAGCGCGCACGCCCGCGGTGGGGCACCTGGTCACTGGCGCTGGCAATAGGTGTTGCCCTCGGGCTGGTGGCATTGTTCCTGATCCCCGTCGTTGCGGGCACTGCCACGCCCCAGGCCGTCGAACCGCCGCCGGCCCCGCCGGTGGTTTCCCCGGCCAGCCCCACGGCACTGCCCCCGCTGGACCCCGAGGCGCCGCAACCGGAAACCGGCGTGCTGGGAACCAGGCTCGACGGGATCCTCTCTTCGGTCGAACCGGACAGCACGGTTTCGGCCAGCGTCATCGACATCGCAACCGGCAACGAAGTTTATTCACGGTCCGGTGCGCAGGCGGGCATCCCGGCTTCGAGCCTGAAGATCCTCACCGCCATCGCGGCAACCGACGTGCTGGGAGAAGACCACCGTTTCACCACCAAGGTGCTGTTGAAGGACCCGCAGACCCTGGTGCTGGTCGGCGGGGGAGACGTCCTGCTGGGATCAGGGAAGGACTCGACCGCGGTCAGCGGCCGCGCCGGACTGGAAACCCTCGCCGCGGAGGCCGCAAAGGAAATCCACAAGGCGCGGGCCGACGGCCGGCTGGGGCCCGAGATGTCGCTCGAACTCGACGATTCGCTCTTCACTGGCCCGGGGTTGAACCCGGCCTGGGACGAGTCCCTGGTGACAACCAACAACATTGCCGTCGTCGCACCCCTGGCGCTGTACGGGGCCCGTGCCGATGCCGGCCCCAAGGCGCCGCGGGTCAAGGACCCGGCGATGTCCGCCGCAACGTCCTTCGCCAAATCCCTGCGCACCGCGCTGGGCAACGGGTCCGACGCCCCACGGCTTTCCGCCGACATCGCCCGCGGCCAGGCCGGTGACGGCGCCACCGAGTTGGCAAGCGTTTCCTCCGCGACGCTGGGCGAACAGATCCGTTTCATGCTCGAGGTCTCCGACAACTACGTCGCCGAAACCCTCGGCCGGCTCACCACCGTCGCGCAGGGAAACCCCGGGGACTACCTGCACGGCGCACAGGCCGTGCAGCAAAAGACCGCCGATCTCGGCATCCGCTCCGAATCCCTGGAACTCGTCGACACCTCGGGGCTTGCCGACGGCAACCGGGTCTCCCCGCAGACCCTGGCCGACGCTCTGAAGTTCGCCGCCACCTCCAACCACGCGGCCCTGCGCGACCTCAGCTACCAGCTGCCGGTCGCCGGTGCCACGGGAACGCTGGGCGCCAGGCTGAACGCCGCAGACACGCGCGGCATCGTCCGCGCCAAGACCGGTTCGCTGGTCGATGTCTCGAGCCTCACCGGCATCACGGTCACCCGGGACGGCCGGGCGCTTGCCTTCTCCTTCATGGTCCACTCGCACCACGGCGAACTGGCTCCGCACAAGGACACCCTCGATGCCGCAGCAACCTACCTGACCGGATGCGGCTGCCGCTGAGCCGAACCCGTTGCGCACCCTGCATATTTTGCTTGACGCGCAATCCGCCCCGTCCGCGGCTAATCGTGATGGGATGGGAAACATGGATACCACCGACTTCCGGCTGATCAATTGGGAGCTCGCGGCCAACACCGCGGCAACGCTGGTCGGCGCCGGGCCAAAGCTCAGCGGCGCGCAAATCGCCGAGGTCGTTGCCGACCTGCGCCTCAAGGCCGATGCCGCGGTCGACCACGTCCACCGGATCACCGGGCTCGACGCGGCCAGGGACCTGCGCGATTCCCATGTGCTGATCGTGGACCGCCCGGGCTGGGCCAGGGCAAACGTGCAAAGCTTTGAGGCGCTGCTGGATCCTGCCATGCGCTCGCTCGCGCAGAGCCGAGGCGCACGGATCGGCGAAACCACCCAGGTCCTTTCCTCCACGGCAACCGGAGTGGAACTGGGCGCCATCCTGGCATTCCTCTCCTCGAAGGTGCTGGGCCAGTACGACCCCTTCGCGGGAATGCTGCGCCGGGACGTCCCGCCGGGCGGCCGGCTGGTGCTCGTGGCCCCGAACATCGTCTCCATCGAACGCGAGCTGAAGGTCGATGCCGACGACTTCCGGCTCTGGGTGGCACTGCACGAGCAAACCCACAGGGTGCAGTTCGCCGCGGCCCCCTGGCTGCGCGAACACCTGCGGGGCAAGATTTCCCAGCTGCTCGAATCGCTGCTGGCCGAACCCGATGCCCTCAGCGAGCGGATCAAGGCGGCGGCGGGCTCCCTGGTCGGCGGCGCCCCGAAAACCGCGGCCCCGAAGGCCGGTCCCGAGGCGGGGGAGCCCTCCCTCGGACTGCTCTCCGCCCTGCAGACCGGCGAGCAAAAAGAGATTTTGTCCCACGTCACGGCGGTGATGTCGCTGCTTGAAGGACACGCAAACGTGGTCATGGACGCGGTGGATGAAAGCATCATCCCGACCGTCAAAACCATCCGCCAGCGCTTCGGCGGGCGCGGCAAGGACCGCGGCCCCCTCGAAAAGTGGATCCGCAAATTGCTGGGCATGGACGCAAAGATGCGCCAGTACGCCGACGGACAACGATTCGTGTCCAAGGCCGTTGAGCTTGTCGGCATGGAAACCTTCAACAAGGTCTGGGAACGTGCGGAAAACCTACCGACGGAAACCGAGCTGCACAACCCCGAGCAATGGGCGGCACGGATCAGCGCCGCCGGCAACGCATAAGGGCGGCAATGGGAGGGAACCTTCCCCGTGCCCTGGCCACGGCCCGCACCGCCGTCCGAACCGCCACCATGCCCGGGGAATTTGTCCTGGTCGCCTGCAGCGGCGGCGCCGACTCGCTGGCCCTCGCCGCGGCCGCGGCCTTCCTGAACCGCAAGGGCCAATTGCGCGTCGGGGCCGTGATCGTCGACCACCGCATGCAGGACGGCAGCGATGCCGTGGCGGCCCGCGCGGCGGGGCAATGCCGGGACCTCGGCCTCGACCCGGTGCTGGTGCTGCCGGTCGACGTGGCCGGGGACAGCGAACAGGCCGCCCGGGCGGCCCGCTATGCGGCCTACGGGCAGGCGCTGGAAACCACCGGTGCCACCCGGATCCTGCTGGGGCATACCCTCGACGACCAGGCCGAACAGGTGCTGCTCGGCCTGGGCCGCGGCTCCGGGACGCTGTCGCTGGCCGGAATGCCCGCGGTCCGCGGCCCGTACCTGCGCCCCCTGCTGGGCATGGGCCGGTCGGCCATGGAGGAGATCTGCGCACACGAGTCCCTGGCCTATTGGACGGACCCGACGAATTCCGACCCGAAATACCTGCGCAACCAAGTCAGGCACCGGCTGATGCCGGTCCTGCGGGAGGTGCTGGGCGCGGGCGTTCCTGAATCCCTGGCCCGCACGGCAACCCTGGCGCGGCAGGACGCCGAATACCTGGATTTCCTCGCGGGGAAGGAACTCGAGGCGGTGCGGAACGCCTCCGGCCCCGGCGCCATCGAACTGGACCTGCCTGCGCTTCGGGAACTGCCCGACGCCCTGCGCTCGAGGGTGCTGCGCCTGGCCGTCCGGGAGCTCGGTGCGCCCGCCCCGGACTTCGAACGCGTTGCCGCATTGCAGGGCCTGGTTTTCAATTCGAAGTCCGCGGGACCTGTGCAGTTGGCCGGGCATGTGCAGGCCGTCCGGGTCGCGGCGAACGGCGCCCGAACAGGCTCGCGGGCCACGCTGAACTTCAACCGGACGGTACCCGTTACCGGTTTGCGGTGAGAATTGCCTCACATTGGGCACCCCGCTGCCGCCAAGTGGCGGCAAGAACGCCACCGCACGCTCCCCACCCACCCCTCGACTGTGGCACTCTAGTTCTTGAGTAGAAAACCCTTCGACCGGTCTATTCCCGACCCCAGAACCAGGAGCCCTCGTGGATTCGAAAGACGTCAGCGCCGATCTCGCGCATGTCCTTTACACCAAGGAAGAAATCCAGGCCAAGATCCAGGAGCTTGCAGCCCAGATCGATGTCGACTACGAAGGCCGGGACATCCTGGTTGTAGGCGTCCTCAAGGGTGCGGTCATGGTCATGGCCGACCTCGTCCGCGCACTGCACTCGCACGTCACCATGGACTGGATGGCGGTTTCCTCCTACGGCTCGGGCACCCAGTCCTCCGGCGTCGTCCGCATCCTCAAGGACCTGGACACCGACCTGCTCGGCAAGCACGTGCTGATCGTCGAAGACATCATCGACTCCGGCCTGACCCTGTCCTGGCTGCAGGCGAACCTCGAGTCCCGCGGCCCGGCCTCGGTCGAGATCTGCACCCTGCTTCGCAAGCCTGAAGCGGCAAAGGTCGAGATCGATGTGAAGTACGTCGGCATGGAAATCCCGAACGAATTCGTTGTCGGCTACGGCCTGGACTTCGATGAGAAGTACCGCAACCTGGACTTCATCGGCACCCTTGCGCCGCACGTTTACGAGTAAATCCCGGTTCTGCTCGAAATCCTGAATACGTAGTGGCCCCTGGCCGTTCCCGCCCGCGCGGGGGCGGCCAGGGGTCTTCTTACGCCCAAAGGGGAACTTATCCCGCGGCCCATCCGTAGAATCCCAATAAGGCGTTTACTTATTAACGTGTAGAAGGTAGTGGCGCCGCCCGGGCGCCCGGGCGAATATGCGTCCGAAAGCAGGAGGGATGGGGCGGGACCCCCAATCAATGAACGCGAAAAAGATCTTTAATAGCTGGATCGTATGGGTGCTTCTGGGTGCCGCTGTGCTGCTTATTTTCCTTCCGACGCTTTTGGGTGGAAACAACGGCCGCATTGACACGAGCGTCGGCATGCAGCTGCTCAAGGACGACAAGGTCTCCGAAGCGAAGATTTTCGACGGCGAACAGCGCGTGGATCTGACGCTGAAGGAAAACCTGAACGTCGCCGGGGTCGACAAGGGCAAAAACGTCTCGTTCTACTACTCCTCCCCGCGCGGAACCCAGGTTGTCGACGCCGTCAACAACGCCAACCTCACCGGTTACACGGACCAGCCGCTCCAGAACAACTGGTTCCTGTCCATGCTTGGCGTGCTGATCCCGTTCATCCTGATCGCAGGCCTCTTCTGGTTCATCCTCGCCCGTTCCCAGGGCGGCGGCTCCAAGGTCATGCAGTTCGGCAAGTCCCGTGCCAAGCTGATCACCAAGGACATGCCGCAGGTGACATTCGCCGACGTCGCAGGCGCCGACGAGGCAGTGGAAGAACTCCACGAAATCAAGGAATTCCTCCGCGAACCCGGCAAGTTCCAGGCCGTCGGCGCGAAGATCCCCAAGGGCGTGCTGCTCTACGGCCCTCCGGGCACCGGCAAGACCCTGCTGGCCAAGGCCGTAGCCGGCGAGGCGGGCGTCCCGTTCTACTCCATCTCAGGTTCCGACTTCGTCGAAATGTTCGTCGGCGTTGGCGCCTCCCGCGTCCGCGACCTGTTCGAGCAGGCCAAGACAAACTCACCGGCCATCATCTTCGTCGACGAGATCGACGCAGTGGGACGCCACCGCGGCGCCGGCATCGGCGGCGGCAACGACGAGCGCGAACAGACGCTGAACCAGCTGCTCGTCGAGATGGACGGCTTCGACGCCACCACCAACGTCATCCTGATCGCCGCCACCAACCGAGCCGACGTGCTTGACCCGGCACTGCTGCGCCCCGGCCGCTTCGACCGCCAGATCCCCGTCGAGGCACCGGACATGATCGGCCGCGAGCACATCCTCAAGGTCCACGCCCAGGGCAAGCCGATGGCCACCAACGTCGACCTCAAGGCCGTGGCGAAAAAGACGCCAGGTTACACCGGCGCCGACCTGGCCAACGTGCTCAACGAGGCAGCGCTGCTCACCGCGCGCTCCAACGCCCAGCTGATCGACGACCGCGCCCTGGACGAGGCCATCGACCGCGTCATGGCCGGCCCGCAGAAGCGCAGCCGCCTGATGAAGGAACACGAACGCAAGATCACCGCGTACCACGAGGGCGGCCACGCCCTGGTCGCCGCGGCCATGCGCCAGACGGCTCCGGTCACCAAGGTCACCATCCTGCCGCGCGGCCGCGCCCTGGGTTACACCATGGTGGTCCCGGACGACGACAAGTACTCGGTGACCCGCAACGAGCTGCTCGACCAGATGGCCTACGCCATGGGCGGCCGCGTCGCCGAGGAGATCGTCTTCCACGACCCGTCGACGGGCGCCTCGAACGACATCGAAAAAGCCACTGCCACGGCCCGCGCCATGGTCACCGACTACGGCATGAGCGAACGCATCGGAGCCGTGAAGCTGGGCTCCTCCTCCGGGGACGCCATGTACGGGCAGCCGGCAAGCCGCAACTACTCCGACGCCATGGCCAACGTGGTCGACGAGGAAGTGCGAGCGCTGATCGACGCCGCCCACGACGACGCCTACGCCGCGCTGACCGAAAACCGCCACGTGCTCGACCGCCTGGCCCTGGCCCTGCTGGAGCACGAAACGCTGAACCAGAAGGAGATCGAAGAGATCTTCCACGACCTGGTCAAGCGCCCCGAGCGCGAGGTCTGGTTGAGCAAGGACACCCGTCCGGTGCACACCGAGGGACCGGTGCTCAGCCCCAAGGAAATCGCCGGGCAGCAGCAGGAAGCCGCCGCAAGCGAGAAGACCGGGGAATAGCCCCCGAACCACACTCGGCTATTATCGGGAAGGTGAACGAGATCGATCAGTTAGAAGAAGCCAACGTCGGGAATCCCGGCGCCGTAGATTTGGTGCGCATCGAAAAGGCCGTGCGGGAAATCCTGCACGCCATCGGCGAGGACCCGGATCGCGACGGGCTGAAGGACACCCCCAAGCGGGTGGCCAAGGCCTACTCCGAGTTCTTCTCGGGCCTCCGTGAGGACCCCGCGGACCACCTGGGCACCACCTTCGACATCGAACACGATGAACTGGTGTTGGTGAAGGACATTTCCTTCTACTCGACCTGCGAGCACCACCTGGTCCCGTTCCACGGAAGCGCACACATCGGCTACATCCCGGGTCCGGAGGGCAAGGTCACCGGCCTGAGCAAGCTCGCCAGGCTTGTGGAGGTCTTTGCCCGCCGCCCGCAGGTGCAGGAACGCCTGACCACCCAGATCGTCGACGCCCTGATGGAGCACCTCGAGCCGCGCGGCGCGATCGTCGTCGTCGAATGCGAACACATGTGCATGTCCATGCGCGGGGTCCGCAAGCCCGGCGCCAAAACCGTCACCAGCGCCGTTCGCGGCCAGCTGCGCGAGCCGGCGACCCGCGCGGAAGCCATGAGCCTCATCCTCGGAAAGTAGGAGTCACCTTGTCACTTGGAGCGATCCCCGGAACCGGACCGGCCACCAGCCCGTTGCCCGTCATCCGCAAAATCACCGCCCGCACCCTGGCGGACCTGCCCACGGACCGCACCCTGGTCATGGGAATCCTGAACATCACCGAGGATTCGTTCTCCGACGGCGGCAAATACACCAAGGTCGACGACGCGATCGCCCACGGCCTGCGCATGTACTACGGCGGGGCGGACATCATCGACATCGGGGGCGAATCAACCCGGCCCGGTGCCGACCCGGTGTCTCCCGCCACCGAGCAGGCCCGCATCATCCCGGTGATCGCGGCGCTGGCCAAGGCCGGCGCGATCATCTCGGTCGACACCATGCACACCTCCACCGCACGTGCCGCGCTTGCCGCGGGCGCGCACATCATCAACGACGTCTCGGGCCTGACCCACGAGGCCGACATGCCCGCGTTGATCGCCGAGACCGGCGCACCCTACGTGCTCATGCACCGCCGCGGCGACGCCGCCACGATGGCCACCGAGGCAAACTACACGGACGTCGTCGCCGAGGTCATCGAGGAACTGCTCGCCCTGCGCGAGACGTTCACCGCCGCCGGCGTCAAGGCCGAACAGCTGATCCTGGATCCGGGACTCGGCTTCGCCAAGGACGCGGAACACAACTGGGAACTGCTGCGTTCCCTGGACCGCTTCAGCGACCTGGGCCACCGCGTCCTGGTGGGCACCAGCCGCAAGCGTTTCCTCGGCTCGCTGTTGACCAACGACGGCAAGGCGGCTGCCCCGGCCGAGCGCGACGCCGCAACCACGGCCACCACCGCGCTCGCGGCGGCCAACGGGGCCTGGGGCGTGCGCGTGCACGACGTCGCCTCCAACCTCGACGCAGTCAAGGTGGCCCGCGCCTGGTCCGCGGCCACCGTCCCGGCACTCTAGGGGGCAGCGGCATGCGCACCGACACCATCACGCTGACCGGCATCACGGCGATCGGGCACCACGGGGTGTTCGAAAGCGAGAAGCGCGACGGCCAGCCGTTCACGCTCGACGTCGTGCTGCACACCGACATCCGCCCCGCCGCGGCCAGCGACAACGTCGCCGACACCGCTCACTACGGGGAACTGGGCGAACTCGTCGTCGAGCAGATCCAGGACGGCCCCTGGGACCTGATCGAGACCCTCGCGGAGAAGACCGCCGCGGCGATCCTCAAGGAATTCGCCGTGGTGTCGGCCGTGGAGGTCGTCGTGCACAAGCCCAAGGCCCCGATCACCGTGCCGTTCACCGATGTGCGCATCCACATCTACCGGGAACGGGAGTGATCCAGATGGCCTCCTGCATTCTTGCCCTCGGCTCCAACCTGGGTGAACGTGCCGGAACGCTTGAGGCGGCCGTCGCCGCAATCGCGGCCACCGAGGGAATCGAGTTGGTGTCAGTCTCCGGGACCGCCGTGACCAAGCCGGTGGGCGGCCCCGCCGGGCAACCCGATTTCCTGAACCTGGTGGTGCGCGTCGAAACGAGCCTCGCCCCGCTGGAACTCCTGGCGGCCTGCCAGGCGGTCGAGCAAACCCACCTGCGCACCCGCGAGGTGCGCTGGGGCCCGCGCACCCTGGACGTCGACGTGATCACCTACGGGGAAACCAGCAGCGACGACCCGGTGCTGACCCTGCCGCACCCGCGCGCCGCGGAACGCGGCTTCGTGCTGGTGCCGTGGCTGTGGATGGAACCCGACGCGATGCTTGCCGGAAGGCCGGTATCCGCCCTGGCTGCGGCGGCCGCGGACTCCGCCGATGTGACCCGCTACGGGGACGGGGCCTAAAACCATGAACTCACTGCGTCCCCTGTGGGTGGTGACGGTCCTGGCCGTCGCGACGGCGACCGGATACATCATGCAGTCGGTAGCGGCCTCCAACGGCTATGCGGCACCGGTGCTGCACTGGACCTCGCTGCTGACCATGGGGGCCGCCACCGTGCTGACCCTGGTCATGGGCATCCGCGTCAAGCGGTACACCGGCGGCAAGGCCAAGGCACCGATCAACCCCATCGCCGCGGCCCGCACCCTGGTGCTGGCCCAGTCCTGCACCTACGCGGGCAGCGCGATCGCAGGCTGGCACGTCGGCATCCTCATCGGGCTGCTTGGCGCTTCGGGCACGGGCAGCAACGCGGTGAAATCATCCTTGGTGATGATCGGCGGGGCGCTGGTCATGGCTATCGTTGGATGGGTTGTGGAACAGTTCTGCAAACTTCCCCCGGAGGAGCCCACGAGCCCGGAGGGTCGCGCCAAGGGCAAGGACGAGGAAGGCTATGCCGCAGGAACCAATTGACCCGGCCGGGATCCAGTGGAAGCGGGTGTCACCGCAGTACGCGAAGGTCCGCATGGTCGGCTGGGGAATCTCCGTGCTGATCACCCTTGCGGTGCTCTGCGTCCCCCTGGTCCTGCAGCTGACCGGCCTGTGGCCGGGCTACCCGCTGTGGCTGGGCATCGCCCTGCCGGCCGTCGTGCTGGCCGCCGAGCTCATCCGGCTGGCCGTGATTCCGCGCCAGGTGGCGGCCATCGGATACGCGGAACGCGCCGACGACCTGCTGGTCCGCCACGGCCTGATGTTCCAGAAGGTCCTGGTGGTGCCCTACGGGCGCATGCAGTTCGTCGACGTGGCCGTCGGCCCGATCGACAGGATGCTGGGGCTGTGCAAGGTCAAGCTGCACACCGCGGCCGCCGACGCGACCGCCGAGATCCCCGGGCTCCCGATGGCCGAGGGGGCGCGGCTGCGCGAACAGCTTGCCGCGCGCGGCGAATCGCGATTGGCCGGACTGTGAGCATGCCGGCAGGCGAACCCCCGAGCCCCCACGCCGAGCCGTGGCAGCGGGTCCACCCCGTCTCCCCGCTGGTGCGGGGCTGGCTTGCGGTGGTTGCCGTGGCCTTCGTCTACGGGCAAAACACGCTCTCGTCGTTCTTCGGCGAGGAGGAGTCCTACCCCGGCGAGGAATTCGTCGACGGCGGATCGCTGCTGGTGCCGATCCTCATCGGCTCGGGCATCCTGGTCCTGATCCTGCTGGGCTTCCTGGGTTCCTGGTGGTTCACCAAGTACCAGATCACCGACCGGCACGTGAACGTGAACTCCGGCATGGTCTTCCGCCAGCAGCGCCAGGCCCGCATCGACAGGGTGCAGTCGATCGACATCGCCCAGCCGCTGGTGGCCCGCATCTTCGGGCTCGCGGAGCTCCGCTTCGACGTCGCCGACTCCGGTTCCGCGGCCATGAGCCTTGCCTTCATCAAGCTTTCCGAGGCGCAGGCGCTGCGCAACACCATCCTGGCGCGCGCGGCGGGGCTGAAGGCCGCCGAGGCCCCGCAGCGGTTCCGCGCACCGGGTGAGGAACGGGAGGAACCCGCCGGCGACGATGCCGTGGCCGATCCGGGCGTCGGAGCCCGGGCCCCGTCATCCGCGCGGGTGCAGGCCGCCAGCGAGTACGTCGTGGCCACGGTTCCGACGGGCCGGCTGGTCGGCTCGCTGCTGCTGCGCCCCGTCACCATGGTCGTGGTGCTGGGCGCCGCCGGCCTGGCCGTCGCCATGTCGACGATCGAGGGATTCACCGCCTTCTACCTGATCCCGGCGTTCCTGGGCCTGGGCGGGGCGCTGTGGAACCACATCAACACCGGATACAACTTCAAGGCCGCGACAAGCGCCGACGGGCTGCGGCTGAGCTACGGGCTGCTCGACACCCGCCACCAGACCGTCCCGCCCGGACGCGTGCAGGCCATCAAGGTCAGCGCGCCGTTCTTCTGGCGCCGCTTCGGCTGGTACCGGGTCGCCGTGAACGTGGCGGGCATCGGCGGCGCCGGCGCCGAGGACTCCGCGGAACGATCTGTGCTGCTTCCCGTGGGAACCTACGAGGACGTGCTGGCGGTGCTCTCCGTGGTGCTTCCCGATCCCGGCACGCCCGCCGCACGCGAATTCTTCGCCGCGGCCATCAACGGCAGCGGCGAGGACCACGGCTTCACCGTTTCCCCGCGCCGGGTGCGCCCGCTTTCCCCGCTGGCCCACCGCCGGCAGGGCTATGCCGTCACTGACACCGCGCTGGTGGCCCGCAGCGGTGCGCTCCACCGAACCGCGGCCATCGTCCCGCACGAACGCACCCAGGGCATCCGCCTGCACCAGGGACCCCTGGCCAGGCGCTTCGGCGTGGCCGAGCTTCGGCTGGCGACGATCGCGGGCCCGGTGGTCCCGGTGGTGCGCCAGATGGACCTCGACGAGGCGCGCGCGCTCTTCCTGGCCCAGTCCGACCGCGCGGCCATCGCGCGCAAGAAGAGCGACAAGAACCACTGGTTGGAGGAAGCCTGATGAAGGCATCACGGCCCGGACGCCTCGGCGTCGGAATCATCGGCGCGGGGAAGGTCGGCGCCGTGCTCGGCGCCGCCCTGCGTGCCGCCGAACACCAGATCGTTGGGGTGCATGCGGTGTCCGACGCCTCCAAGGAGCGCGCCGAAATGCTGCTCCCCGGCGTCCCGGTGCTGGAAATCCCGGAGATCCTGCGGCGCGCCGAACTGGTGCTGCTGGCGGTGCCCGACGACGCGCTGGCCGACCTGGTGTCGGGGCTGGCCGCGGCCGGCCACTGGCAGGCCGGGCAACTGGTGGTGCACACCGCCGGGCGCTTCGGCACCCAGGTGCTGGGCCCCGCCAGCCGGGCCGGGGCCATCGCCCTGGCCATCCACCCCGCCATGACCTTCACAGGCATGAGCATGGACCTGGAACGGCTCAACGACTGCGCCTTCGGGGTCACGGCCCCGAACATGGTGCTGCCCATCGCCCAGGCGCTGGTGGTGGAGATGGGCGGCGAGCCCGTGGTCATCGCCGAGGAAGACCGCGTGATCTACCATGCGGCGCTGGCGCACGCCTCGAACCACCTGGTGACGATCGCCGGGCAGGCCGCCGGGCTGCTGTCCGGCATCGGCGTCGAGCAACCCGAACGGGTGCTGTCGGCGCTGATGCGCGCCTCCCTGGAGAATGCGCTGGCCTCCGGCGAGGGTGCGCTGACCGGCCCGGTCGCACGCGGAGACGTGCAAACAGTCGCCGGGCACAAGGCCGCGCTGGAATCCGCCAAGGTCCCCCGGGACACTCGCGAGGGCTACCTGGCCATGAGCCGGGCCACCGCGCTGCGTGCCCACGCCCGCGGACTGATCGGCGCGGACAAGCTCGAGGCGATCCTGGCCGCCATCGACGGCACCGCGGACTGACCTTCCGCACGCCGGCCGACCGCAACCGGACGTAGCAACCGGGCCCCGCTGCCGGCCCGGCGATAAACTGGGGCGGTGAGCAACGATGCTGGTAAGCGCAACCAAGAACCGCTGGTAGTCCGTACGGCCCGGGAACTTTCGGCCGCCATCGCCGATCGCCTGGCGCGGGCGGCCTCGGCCGGCGGCACGGCCGCCCTGGGCCTGGTGCCGACCATGGGCGCCCTGCATTCGGGGCACGAGTCGCTGGTGGCAACGGCCCGCGCGCAAAACGACGTGCTGGTGGTCAGCGTCTTCGTCAACGAACTCCAGTTCAACGACGCCGCGGACTTCGAACGCTACCCGCGCACCCTGGACGCCGACGTCCGGATCCTGGCCCGCGCCGGTGCGGACATCGTGTTCGCGCCGGAACCCGGCGAGATCTACCCGGACGGCCGCCCGCTGGTGAAGCTGGACTCGGGCGCGCTGGGCGCCAAGTTCGAGGGCGCCTCGCGACCCGGGCACTTCGACGGCATGCTGGCCGTGGTGGCAAAGCTGCTGCACCTGGCCATGCCCCCGGCAAGCTGCCCGGTTCCCGTGAGGTACAGCGCCTACTTCGGGCAGAAGGACGCCCAGCAGCTGGTGCTGATCAACCGGTTGGTCAAGGACCTGAATTACCCGGTCGAGATCTGCTCGGTGCCGATCATCCGCACCTCGGAGGGCCTGGCGCTCTCGAGCCGCAACCAATTCCTCACCCCCGAGCAGGCCGAGGCCGCGCTGGTCATCTTCCGGGCGATGACCATGGTCAAGGTCCGGGCCGATCGGCACGAGCCGCTCTTCCTGGAGGATGCCGTTGCGCTCTTCGAGGAGGAACCGTTGGTCGAGCTCGACTATTTCGAACTCGTCGACCCGAACACCCTGCAGGAACTCGCGTTCAACTGCCAGGAGACCCCCTTCGCCGGCGAGGGCCTGCTGCTGGTGGCGGCGAAGGTCGGCCAGGTCCGCCTGATCGACAACACCCCGCTGGGTTACTAGACAGCCGTATACAAGGAGTTTCCCTAGCGGGATTCCCAGCGGCCGGCCGCCCGGTTGAGCAGTTCGCGGAATCCGGCAAGGTCCGCCATGATCCGGGCGGCGCTCTGCCCGGTCGTCGACAAGCCGGCGGATTGCCCTGCATATACAGGGGCCGTGTTGACGTCGGCCTTCACACGGGCTTCGTTGACGGCCCTGGTGATATCTAGACCCTCTTCGACTGCCGCGCCGAGCCTTTCGATGTCATCGGCCCAGGTATCGCTGAAGTCGTTTCGCAGGGCACGGCCGCCGTACTCGACGGGCCAGGCCATGCGCTGGGCGATGTCGAACGCCCTTGTATATACGGTGTCATCGATGCCCGAGCTGCCGATTGCCTGCTTGATGTTCGGGTGGCTCAGTGACTCCGTGGCCACGGCGAACCGTGTGCCGATCCATGCGGCGGATGCGCCCGCCCCCAGGACCGCCGCAACTCCTGCCTTGGTGGCGACCCCGCCGGCGGCAATGATCGGTTTCTCCGTGGTCGAGAGCGCCAACTGCAATAAGGGGAGTGTCGAAACCTCGTTCCGGCCGTGCCCGCCGCCCTCGCTGCCGCGGCAGATGACGACATCGATGTCGGACTAAAGGGCGCGTTCGAGTTCCGCCGCATTGCCCACCTGCATTCCGACCCACGCACCGGCATCGTGTGCCGCAGCGGCGGCTGGTCCGGGTTCTCCGAAACTGACACAGATGAAGGAAGGTCCGTGGGCAAGTACCTGGTGCAACGGATCGAGTGACTTCTCCAGGACCCACGCCATCAAGCCGGCACCCCATGGCCGGGATGCCGAGGCTGCAAGCTCGGATTGCTGGTCGATCCATTCCTTGGTGTCGTTTCCTCCGATGCCCAGCATGCCGAACCCTCCGGCTGCGGATACCGCCGCCGCAAGGGCGCCGCCGGCAGCACCTGCCATCGATGCATTGAAAATGGGTTCTGTATATCCGAGGCGTTGTTGCAGCGCGTCGGTCGCCGGTTGTTCTCGAGTGTTCCGCGGGGAAGATGCAGCCATGTACCGAGTCTATGACCGACAGCGGTAGGGGCCTGTGACGCAGCACTCAAATCCACAAACCCGGGAAACAATGCGCTTTTCGAAGGCCGAGGGGCTGTGGCCCCCGTCTTTGCGGGGTTTCCGGGTGCCGGGCGGCGGGACACCTGCCGTTTGGACATCCGGGGCAAAGGCGCGTAGAGTTGTTTCTCGCGCCGGACACCGCAGCGTAGCCCGAAAGGGAAACGGGCGGGCAACGGCGAGAAGGATTCCGGATGAACCGTGGAAGTCGAATTGACTTCCGGTTGCTTCCGGACTAAGGTAGTGAAGTTGCTCCAGAGCGAAGCGCCGGCATGAGATAAGCCCGGGTCGTGGAGGTTGGAAGCGTCTGTTGTTTGAGAACTCAATAGTGTGCCAAGTTTGTTGATACCAATTTATTTATTTTATTGGTGAATGGTTTCAGGGTCCGCACCCCCGTGTG